>JBKJQB010000365.1:0-7403 GCA_046594105.1 Thermoanaerobaculia bacterium | reverse complement strand
AGCCGTTCACATCCAGAAGCGTGATGTTGTACTTGCACTTCGCCCCCACCACGGCATCCGGCTTGACCACCGCGACGCAGTGAGAGCCATGACACTCCGGCTGTTGAGCGACACAGTTCATCGCTCCCGTAAAGATGATGGAAAGACGGTGGTTTCCAGTGACCGTGAACCAGTTGATGACGGTCGGCTGGCGCCCTGCCGGCATTTTCACGGCATGAACCCAATCCGGAGTCGCCGGCAGGTCCATCACGTGATCATTCACGCAGACGACCGGGGCGTAC
The DNA here is from genome assembly GCA_046594105.1 of Thermoanaerobaculia bacterium. Classification (GTDB taxonomy): domain Bacteria; phylum Acidobacteriota; class Thermoanaerobaculia; order Gp7-AA8; family Gp7-AA8; genus JBDSGC01. The sequence goes on along the minus strand of JBKJQB010000365.1, from coordinate 7,122 downwards.
GGGCTGGGCGTTCTACCCCCGGAGCAGGCGGCGGGACCGGCGGTGCCCGGATTCAAGCCCATGTCCTTCGAGGTGTGTGCACATCCGACAACAGTGATCGCCAGCGCCAACAGCAGGACCATGCCCAGAGTGCGACCGGAAAACAGTCTCGTCATGAGAGCTCCTCCTAACCTTTCAGTTTGGCTTTCTGCACGGCATCGATGAATGCAGCATCTTGATGCAGTGCGCCCAGATCCGCGTCGCGCTCTGCATCGGAAGGTCCATAACCTGCCCGGATGGCCCGGACGATCCAATCGATCGCCCGGTCGTGGTCGCCGGCCCGCAGCGACACCACGGTGGCCTGATACAGCACGTTGGGATCCGTGGGATTGATGCGCAGAGCGCCATCGAGCTCCCGCCGCGCTCCCGAAAGATCGCCTGTTTTGGCCAGCATTCCTGCGATGACCGCCCGGGCCACCGCATCGTTTGGATTCACCGCGACGTTCTGCCGTGCCAGGATCAGAGCGCGATCGTAGGCCGGACCTGCCTTTCCCGCCTCCGCCGCAATCATGCGATACGCATCGCCGACGTTGGCCCAGACCACGTAGTTCCCGGGAGTCAGGCGAGTAGCCTCTTCAAAGGAGCGCGCCGCTTCGGAGTAACGTCCCAGTGCGAACTGGCACGCGCCCAGGTTGGACCAGGTCACCCCATTCGGTCCAATGGCCAGCGCCCGTCGATACGCCGTGATGGCCTCGTCGTAGCGACCCATGGCCTGATAGGCCGCGCCCATGTTCGTGAATCCACGAGGACTATCCGGAAGAATCTCCGTCACTCGCCGGAAGAGCTCCACCGCTCGGACATACTCACCGCGCGAGTAGCAGAAACGACCGTAAAGATTCAGCGGCGAAGGAAGGTCGGGGCGGAGGGAGACCGCGCGCGAATACCAGCGGGCGGCTTCGGACGCGTGTCCCAACGCCTCGTGAGACTGCGCGATCCCCAGAACCGCGTCGTGAAGGTCTGGTTTGGTATCCAGGGCACGCTGGAACTCCGCCAGCGCCTCTCCATAGCGGCCGGTGGCCAGCTTGACCTGTCCCTCGCTGACCCGCGCCTTCGGCAGTGAAGGATCGAGGTGGATGGCCCGGTCGGCGTACAACGCAGCCTGCTCCACCCAGCTGATTTTCCGGGTCAGGATGTATTTCGAGATGTATGCCTCGGAAAGAAGAGCATTGATCGGAGCGGAATCACGCGCCTCCCGCAGCAGGGTCTCCATGCGTTCGATCGCACCATCGATCGCTTTCTCATCGCGTGGCCGCTGCATCAGGCCGACCGCTTCGACGTAAAGCTTCTGGTCCCGAGGAGCGGTCAGGGCCACCGTCGATCGGTGCGCGGCCACCGGTGCGGCGCCAAGGGAGCGAAGAATCTGCTCGGCCACGTTATCTTCAAACGCAAAGAGGTCGCGGGCCGGTCCGGTGACCGTCTGTCCGGCCATCTGCCGTCCAGTGGAGCCCTCAATCACAGCGTAGGTGACTCGGAGGATGTCGCCGGAGTGCTGGACGCTGCCGCGAAGAAGCACATCCACACCGCGCCGCCGCGCAACTTCGGCAGCCGACTGCTCTGTGGAGGGAGTCACTCCATCAAAGGGAGAAACGACGCGCAGCGAAGGGGCCTCGGCCAGTCGCGCAGCGATGGTTTCGGAGAGCCCGTCGGTGAAGTCCTGATTGGCCACCGATCCGCCCAGATTCCGGAACGGCAGAACCGCGACCGACGTGGCGCTGTGCGTGGGAACCCGCGCGTAGTCCCGAACGAGCAGCGCGCCCACCGCAACGGCCGCCACCATGGCCACCGCGCCGGCCACGCGGGAGATGCGGCCGCGCACCACCTTCGGATGCGGCAGTGGCGCACTGCGCCGACCGGAATCTGCCGGGCGGGTGATGGCATCGCGGATTTCGCGCAGGTCGCGCGCCAGATCGCGAGTGGAGCCGTAGCGCTCGCGGGGATTCTTGGCCAGACAGCGCGCCAGCACCCCTTCCAGCCGATCGCGCACCGGCTCCAGCCCCTCGGGCAGGAGCGGGGCGTCCTCGCGAATGATCGCGGTCATGGTCTCCGCGGCGGATGCTCGCTCGAACGGCCGCTGGCTGGCCAGCAACTCGAACAGGATCACCCCGAACGAAAACTGGTCGCCGCGAAAATCGGTGGCCTTCCCGCTGGCCTGCTCCGGCGACATGTAGCCCACCGTGCCGAACACGCTGCCCGGTGAGGTGTGCGGCCGGGTGGTATCGGTCTGGCTGAACGGCGACACCAGCTTGGCCAGCCCGAAATCCACGATCTTGACGAATCCTTCATTCGACACGATCACGTTCTCCGGCTTCAGGTCGCGGTGCACGATCCCCTTCTCATGCGCCGCGGCCAGACCGTCAGCAACTTTGCAGGCGATGCGCAGCACACGCTTGAGCGGAATGGGACCCTCGGCGGTCATGGAGCGAAGATCGTGACCGTCCACCAGTTCCATGGCGATGTAGGAGACCGAATCGATCCGGCCGACATCGTAGATGGCGATGATGTTGGGATGGTTCAGCGCGGAGGCCGCGCGCGCTTCCTGCTCGAAGCGACGAAGGTGCTCCGCACTGGCGGAGAGTTCGGCCGAGAGAACCTTGAGCGCGACCTCCCGATCCAGCTTCCGGTCCCGCGCCCGGTAGACCTCTCCCATGCCGCCGGCGCCGATCGGCGCGACGACCTCATACGGACCTACCGTCGTTCCGGCATGAAGAGTCACGGGATAAAAATGAGGATACGCCGAAACTGACCGTGGAAGGAGGCCTCACCCGTTCGGGGGATGCGCTGCAACCCTCGCCTTCATGCCGGAGCGTTGCCGGCGATCATCGCGCCGAAAGCTTGGTGTCGCTTGCGGTCTGCTTCATCACGCTGGTGGCCATGGCGATCATGGAGGTGATGTCGGCGACGTTGGCCGGCACAATCATGGATGTCCCGGCCTTGGCCAGCAGTCCGAATTGCTTGAGGTACTCCTCGGCAACGCGCAGTTGAACGGCTTCGAATCCGCCGGGAACCTTCATCGCTTCGGCAACGCGCCGGATGCCCTCGGCCGTCGCCGTGGCCACCGACAGGATCGCCGCGGCCTGCCCTTCCGCCTCGTTGATGTTCTGCTGTTTCTTCGCTTCCGAGGCTTTGATGACCTGCTGCTTGTCGCCCTCCGCGGAGTTGATGTTCGCGTCGCGCTGTCCCTCGGACTGCAGGACTGTGGCGCGCTTTTCTCGCTCGGCGCGCATCTGCTTTTCCATGGCCGCGAGGACGTCCTGCGGCGGCGTGATGTTCTTGATCTCGTAGCGAAGGACTTTCACGCCCCAGGCCTCCGAAGCCTTGTCCACTTCGCTGACGACCATGGAATTGATGTTGGTCCGTTCCTCGAACGTACGATCGAGATCGATCTTTCCGATCTCGCTGCGCAGGTTGGTCTGGGCCAGCTGGGAGATGGCGTAGTTGTAATCGGAGATGCCGTACGACGCCCGCTCCGGATTCATGATCTTGATGTACAGCACGCCGTCCACGGCCACCTGCACGTTATCCCGGGTGATGCAGACCTGCTCGGGAACGTCCAGGGCCACTTCCTTCAACGTGTGCTTGTAGCGAACGGTCTCCAGAAACGGCAACAGGATGTGAAAACCCGCCTGAAGGGTGCGATCGAATTTCCCGAGACGCTCCACCACCCAGGCGTTCTGCTGGGGGACCACCCGGGCGATGCGAGAGATCATGATCATGGCAAAGATGACGACAAAGAAGGCGACGACGAGTGTGCCAGTCATGGAATCCTCCGAATACGTTTTCTGATCAGGACGAGGCACGAACGTGCAGCGTCAGTTCGACGACCTTTTCCACCACACAGCGCTGGCCACGGGCCAGAGGCGCCTCACCCACATTGCGCGCGCTCCAGGTGCTTCCGCGCATCTCCACCCGCCCGTTGCCCGCGATGTCCATCTCTTCCAGCACCACCGCCTCCCCGCCGGAGAAGGGAGCATCCACGACGGAAGTCTTGTTCAGCCCCAGCTTCCTGACCACGATGGGCCTCACAAACACGAGAAGAATGACCGACGAGATCGCGAAGAAGAGAAGCTGAAACCAGAGCGGTCCGCCCACGCCGGCGCCGACGAGAATGGCCACCAGAAGAGCCCCGATGGCGAAGAAACCGATATGCGCCGTGGTCGAGAAAAACTCGACCGTCAGCAGGAGCAGTGCCGCAAGTACCCAGACCCACCAAGCCATAGAAAATCACCGATTTTTGTGTGGGCGGAGGGTACCACCGATAGGGCGTGACCTTCGGAACGGCGCGAACGATTGGTGGTTCCTCCGCGCGTTCCGATGCACAAAAGCTTAAGAAAGTCCGGCGTGATGTCAGTGGTCACCCTGGGAGCCTGTGAAGAATTCTCTCAACCGTCATTCTGAAGCCGGAAAACGGCAGGCCCTGCCGTGAAAGCGGTGATGACAAAACTCTCCCATCGAGAGTCCCTCTCCCCGCCGCGCGGGGAGAGGGTGCCGCGAAGCGGGGGTGAGGGGTTTTTGCTGGAAGGATCGACCCCTCATCCGGCCTACGGCCACCTTCTCCCCGCTGCGGCGGGGAGAAGGACTCTCGACATTGGGCAGTGGCGGCTCTGGCGCTATGTAATTAGAAACCGCGAAGACCGCGAAAATCGTGGCCGACGCTTTGCGAACCAACGCCGCCGGCCGTGCCGGCTGGCGCCGCGGCGCTCTCTTTCAACTCCCGTAGCACCTTCACCGTAATCGCCGGAATCAGCTTCACGTCGTCGGCCGTCCCGCGGGTGAAGACCACCAGGATCAATTTCCTTCCCGAAGGCAGCTCGATGTAGGCCGCGTCATGCCGGACCTCGGAGGTCCATCCGGCCTTCGACCACAGGCGCGTCCCCGCCGGCAGCGACTCGCCGATGAACTCCTTGACCTGGTTCTCGTCGCCTCGCGGCGGCGCCAGCGGCCTCTCCATCAGGGCCATCATCATGTCGCTGGCCGGACCGGACACCGCCCGTCGAAGCTCGATCCACAACAGGAGCGAAGCAACCGAGTTGGCGGTCGCGCGGTTTCGATTCACCCTCTCCGGAAGCAGCACCACCTGAGTGTCGCGTCCGAAGGGACCAAAGCTCCAGGGCTTGGCCATGGCGCTGATGTCGTAACCCATCGGAACGAGCCAGCGATTGACGACTTTGCGCTTCTCGACGAACTTGCGAAGGGCCCGGCCGTCGAGCACGGGTCCGCTGCAGGTGTCGCTGATCACGTCCAGCAGATACGCGGTCGCATCATTGTCCGAGACGTGGATCATCTCTTTGAGGGCGCGCTCATTCTCGGGCTCGCCCTGTTTCTGCTGATGAAACACCTCGGCCATGTAGAACAACTTGACCACGGAGGCGGGATAGAAGGGAGCATCGCCGCGGTAGTCCCCGCGCGCCAGCAGTCCCGGCTTCGTCAGATCGATGACGCTCAGCGCGAGATTGTCCGCGGTCAGCTTCGGAAACTCTTTGAGCGTCTGTTCGGCAGCCTGGCGGAGCGCGTACTCCAGCGACGGATCCGGCGGGACCGTCTTGAACTCACGGAAGTCAGCACGAAGCGAGGACGCCGCAAACACGAGGCAGAGAAAAAGGCGGATGCGCATGGCGGCATTGTAACGTCGCGGTCAGAGGCCGGCCGGTGCGTCGGCTCCCGCCCAATGGCCTTTTACTCACGCACATTGAACGACATCGGTTTTCCCACGGCAGAGCCGGGGGCTGATCTGTGAAGCGCGCCTTCGCGCGCTTCACCATCGCATGGCCCTTTTCACAAGACCATCGAGCTCCCGCCCGGCAGGATGCCAACGCTACGGCACTACTTCCGCCACTCCCCGATGCGCTTCGCGATCGCCTGCGGCGTGAAACCAAAGTGCTCGGCAATCACCTCGGCGGGCGCCGATGCGCCGAAGCGATCGATTCCGATGACCAGCGCGTCGCGATTCACCCACTTGTACCAGCCATCCGAGCGCCCCGCTTCCATGGCCACGATCCGGCTGCGGTCGCCGAGCACCTGGTCCTGATACGCCGCATCCTGTCGTCCGAAAAGGTCGAGCGACGGCGCGGAAACCACCCGTGCGCGCGTTCCCTGCCCGCGCAGGAGCTCCGCCGTCTTGATGGCCAGCGAGACCTCCGACCCGGTGGCCAGGAAGGTCACGTCGCCATCCTGATAGCCATCCAGAACGTAGGCCCCACGCCAGATCGCGTGGGCATCGAAGGAAGCGCCGCGCACGATCGGATCGAGCTTCTGCCGCGTGCACACGATGATGGTCGGGCCGTCGTGTTTGCTGCCGATGGCGTACGCCCAGGCCATCGCCGTCTCCGCGCCGTCAGCCGGACGGAACAAGGTCATGTTGGGGATGAGGCGCAGCGAGGCGAGCTGCTCGATCGACTGATGGGTCGGTCCGTCTTCTCCCAGAAATACGGAGTCGTGCGTGTAGACGAAGATCGACGGGATGTGCATCAGTGCGGACAGGCGGATGGCCGGCCGCATGTAGTCGGAGAAGATTAGAAACGTCGATCCGAATGCGCGGAACGAACCGTAGAGCGTGATGCCGTTGAGGGCCGCGCCCATGGCGTGCTCCCGGATGCCGAAATGCAGATTGCGCCCGGCGAACATGCTGGCCGGAGGGGGATTCCTGTCCTCACCTTTCGGCCGCTCGATGCTTCCGCCCTCCTTGAAATTCGTCTTCGTGGAGCTGGCCAGATCGGCAGCGCCACCGATGACGAACGGCGCGATGGGCGCCATGGCCTGGATGACCTGATTGGACAGGTCGCGCGTCGCCGCCGGCTTGTCGCTCTTCGCTGCCGCCACCAATTGATTCTCAAATCCTTCCGGCAGCGTGTGGGACCAGTAGCCATCCCAGAGAGTGGCCAGCTGCGGGTTGGACGAGCGCCATTCGGTCATCGCCTTGTGCCAGCTCTTATGCTCCCGGGCGATCTTCTTGACCTTGCGCTTGTATTCCGCCTGAACCTCGTCCGACACATAGAAGGTCGGTTCGGTGGGCCAGCCCAGCGCCTCTTTGGTGGCCTTCACTTCCTCGGCGCCGAGCGGCTCGCCATGCGCGCGCGACGTGCCGTG
>JBKJQB010000339.1:0-28177 GCA_046594105.1 Thermoanaerobaculia bacterium | reverse complement strand
GCTTGGAGAGGCCAAACTCTTTCTGGATCGGGATGACCGCGAAGGTGAACAGCAGAAAGTCCATGGCATCGAGCATCCACCCGAGCTGCGCGGCGAACAGCGCATGCCACGCGCGGCGATCGACCTGCATCATGGACATGGGTGCGGAGTGTAACGAAGAACCGAAGGAGCGTGACACTCAGGAACTCCGTTCAGCCAAACGGTAGGCGCGCGAAGGCGCGGCACACAAAGCAGCCGGGGGCTCGGCCCGGGGACGCACGCGGATCCTGGGTGACGACCCCCGTTGATTCACCGAGAGTGCGTGAGACCTAGGCGCCTGCGCGGCAGAGCGTCTTGGAGCGTGATCTTACCGGGGCCTTGGGCAACCAACGCCGCCGGCCGTGCCGGCCTACCGGATGGACGCCAGCAGAAAGCTCTCCATGCCCACGTCCACCGGCAGCCCGCCCGACTTGCGCTTGATCTCGAGGTCGGCGATCGCAGCGAGTGCCGCAAACAACTCGCGATCGGTACGGCCGCGGACCGCCTCCCACTTCTTGTGCAGCGGGAAGGGATGCGGTTTCTGCCGGACCAGTCCCTGTGCTTTGAGGAAGTCACCCAGTCGGTCGGCCACGGTGTCCTTGAATCGGTTGTAGGTGATCGATGCGCGCAGGTCGATTCGATGCACCCGGGCGAAGGAGAGGATTCCGATCATCTGCCGGACCTCGTCGGCCAGCGGGAAGAGAAACTTCCCGTAGTGAAACTCGACGGCCGTCTTCGGATCTTCGCGCCTGCCCTGCGCCACCAGGTCGCGCAGCTTTCCGATGCTCTCCAGGATCTTTCCTTCCGTGAACAGCGACCCGAATTCGTACCGCGCGCCGCCTTCCACGGTGGCCACTTCGCGAGCCACCATGTCGGGCGTCACTTTCTTTCCCGATCCTGCCAGGGTGATCAGCCGCTCCATCTCCGAGAGCGCCGGGCGCAGATCGGGGACGTCGCGATTGAACTTGTCGCCGAGGATCCGATCGATCCCCAGACGCTGCCGGAGAACGCTCATCGCCCGCGGCTCGACCGTCACCCCCGCCTCCTCGGCCATCTCTTTCACTGCGTGGTCGAGGGCATCTGTGAATGCTTCGCGGCTCAGATCGCAGACGATCACCGCGCCATGCCGGTCGATGAGGTCCACCGTTGCCGAGTCCGCCGGAATCTCTCCTGTGCGCATCAGCAGAAATGTCTTGGGAGCTCCGCCGCGGGCGATCGCTTCCATGAGCATCGCGGCATCATCCTCGCCGCGGCTGGCCTTCTTTCCGGTGGAGCGGCAGAAGGCGAGCATGTCGGCCAGCGGTCCGTCGAGAGAGGTCCCCAGAGCGATGGCGATGGCGCGGTCGTTCATTTCCAGGTCGGCACCGGCCAGCCCGAGGACGTGCAGAAGTTTCGCGGCGCCGGAGGAGCGCTTCCGATCGGTCTTGGCGGTCTTCCAGCCGGTGAGGGCCTTGTCGAGGAGTGAAGCAATCTCCTTCGCCGACACGAAGGCGTTGACCTCCGGAATGACCAGCAGCCGCGGCGCACCGAACAGCGACATGGTGCGGTAGGAGTCGAGGATCGAGGCCAGCTCGGTTCCCGGCTCGAACGTCTCCACGACCAAGCCTGGGACCGCTCCGGCAATGGCCTCGCGCAGATCGCGAAACGCTTTCTCCGCCAGAAACTCGCTGGAGCCGCCGACCAGCAGTGCTCCCGGAATGCGCTTCTCCGCGATTCCTGCCAGCATTGCGTTCAAAGGCTTCGGCATGATCAGACCGTCTCAGGAACCGCGTCGGCTGCGGAAATGAAAACGGGGAGCGATCGCTCCCCGTCAACAACATCGTGTTTCGTGAAGATCAGTTGAGCATCCCTTTTTCCTGGAGCTCCTGGCAATCGATGCAGAAGGGCGTCCAGGGCACCGCTTGCAGACGCTTCTCGCCGATCTGGCTGCCGCAGTTCGTGCAGATTCCGTACTTCTCGTCTTTGATTCTCGCGAACGCTTCGTCGATCAGCAGAAGGACGCCGCGCTCCCCGTCGGAGAGCGAAAGGGTCAGCTCCTTGGAGTAGGCGCTGGCAGCTTTGTCGGCGAGATCCTGGATTCCGTCATCCGGCTGGGCGGAGGTGGCCTTGTCGCGCTCATAGGTGTCCATGAGCTGGGTCTGCTTTATCCGCAACAGGTCGATGTAGTGCTGGTGCTGGCTGGCTTTCGTCTTGGTCTTGGCCATGTTCGAGCCCGGATCTCCTTACTTGTGGTAGGTAATGTTCCGCATCAACGTACAGCCTCGGTAAATCTGTTCCAGCAGCACGACCCTGGCGAGCTGATGCGGGAGTGTCATCGCCGAGAGGCTCAGGATCTGATCCGCGCGCTGACGGATCACGTCGTCGAGACCGGCGTCCCCACCAGCAACGAAAGTCACCCCATGCGGCTGATCGACGGTCCACCGCTCCAGCCACTTCGCAAACTTCAAAGAATCGACCGATGGTCCCCGCTCATCGAGAACAACGGTGTAGCCCTGATCCGGGATTGCGGCCAGGAGCGCCTCCGAATCACGGGCGCGCATCATAGCCAGATCCTTCTCATTTTGTCTACCGCGCGGGAGGGACACTTCGATGATCTCCACCGGAAGGAAATGCTTGATCCGATTGAGGTAGCGCTCGCCCACAGCCGCGAGCTCCGCATCGGCAGCGGAACGCATCCACAGCAGCCGGATTTTCATCGCTGAAGCCCCCGCTTTGGAAGCCTTGAATGCGTCGTGGGCAGACCGCTAGTCAATGCTCGATCAATCAATGCCCTATCAGTCAATGCCGTATCTCCGTCGTTTCTCCAGGAGCGTCTTGCGGTTGATGCCGAGGATCTCCGCTGCGCGCGAGTAATTGGAGCGGGTCTTCTGGAGGACCTCACGGATGTAGCGTTCCTCCAGTTGACCAAGGGTCCACTGGCCTCGCGAGGCCGACTCCACCGGATCGCTGGTCAGCGGGGAAAGCGAAGCGGGCGTGATGATTTCGGCAGGTTCGAGGACCACAGCCCTCTCGATCGCGTTGCGCAGCTCGCGAACGTTGCCCGGCCACGAATGATCCACCAGCATCCTCATCGCCGCGGCGTCGATGCCCTTCTTCCTTCGGTTGAGAAATCGGATCGCCAACGCCTGAATATCCTCCCGCCGTTCGCGGAGCGGAGGGATGGTCAGGGTCACGACGTTGATGCGATAAAAGAGGTCCCGACGCAATCCCCCGCCGGCCAGCAGGGCCTCCGGTTCGACGCTCGACGACGTCATGACTCGGGCGTCGAAGGCGACCGTCTGGTGCCCGCCGAGACGCTGAAATCGCTTCTCCTGGATGGCCCGGAGCAGCTTGGCCTGAAGAGGGGACGCCAGCGCGGAGATATCGTCGAAGTAGACGCTGCCGCCGCCGGCCAGCTCCAGCTTGCCCAGCTTGCGCGTCTGGGCATCGGTGAAGGTGCCCTTCTCGTATCCGAACAGCTCGCTTTCGAACAGGTCCGCCGGAATGCTGGCGCAATCAATCCGGACCATCGGCAGCGTGCGGCGCTTGCCGGAGGCATGGATGGCCTCGGCCAGGTAGTCTTTCCCCGATCCGGACTCGCCCAGGAGGAGCAGATTCACGTCATGATCGAGGACGCGCTCGGCGGTCAGCAGGAGCTCCCGCATCGAACGGCTCTTCGTGCGGAGGAAGTCGGTCAGCCGCGGTTCACGACGTCTTTTTGCGACGGACATTCCGCGCCGGCTCCGGCAGGGCCTCTTCGGTGTACTCGGCGGTCACGTTCGGCGCGTCGCCCCATAGCCGCTCCAGACCGTAAAAGCGGCGGCAGTCTTCCGTGAAGATGTGCACGATGAAGTCGCCGAAGTCGATCAGGATCCAGCGTCCCGGTGTCGTTCCCTCCACCAGCCGAGGCTTGACTGAGTCTTCCGCACGCAACGCATCGATGACGTTGTCGGCAATGGCCTGCGTCTGCCGCTCATTGGTCGCGGAGCAGATGATGAAGTAGTCGGCGATGGAGGTCACCGCGGAGACGGCCAGAACATCCAGCTCGCTGGCCTTCTTGTCCAATGCCGCACTGACCGCAGTCTGCACTCGATGTTGAATGGGATCGTTCACAGGGGACCCTCTTTGTACAGCCCGTATTGATGAATGTAGCGCGACACCAGTGGATCGACCAAGCCGTCGATGGGCAGGCCCGCGCGCAGGAGCTCGCGGATCCGGGTGGAGGAAACAGCAACCGTTGCGTTGCGGGCAAAGACAATCGATCCCTCGTCGATCCGCTTGCTCAGCGACGTCGTCGCGGGCGGTCCGACCCGGGTCAGGACCACGAACCGCGTCAGCTCGAACAGCCGTTCGAAACTCTTCCACTTCGGAAGGTCCTCGAGATTGTCGTCGCCGATGATCCAGTCGAAGCGAGCGTCCGGATGACGCTGATGCAATTCCTCGAGCGTGTCGACCGCGTAGGAAACAGACTCCCGTTCCAGCTCGATGGGAGTGATGTACAGGGATGCATGATCGCGAATGCTCATCGCCGTCATGGCGAAGCGGTGATAGCCCGACGCGCTGCCCTGCTCGAGCTTGAATGGCTGTTTCCACGCGGGCACGTAGATCACCCGCTCCCAGCCCATCGCTTCGCGCACCGCGAGGACCGGGTCGAGGTGACCTCGATGGAAGGGATCGAACGTACCGCCGCAGATTCCGATGTTCATGCCGGAGCCGACAGCGCTACCTCCTTACCTTCACGGACCACTCTGGCCAGACGGCGGACCAGCTCACGCACTCCGTCGCCGACGACCGCAGAGATCTCGTAGTACTCAAACCCTGCCTTCTCGGCGTAGCGGCGCAGTTTCTCGGAGTTGCCAGGGACGGCGGAATCCAGCTTGGAGCCGCAGACGATGCGGGTCTTCTCGGCCAGGCTGCCGGAATACAGCGCCAGCTCGCGAGCGACCACTTCGGCGTCCACATCGGGAGTTTCGTTGGACGACAGATCGACCAGGTGCAGCAACGCCGAGCAGCGTTCGACATGACGCAGGAACTGATCGCCCAAGCCATGCCCTTCGTGTGCGCCTTCGATCAGGCCGGGGATGTCGGCGACCACAAAGGTCTGATCGTCATCGGCGCTGACCACGCCCAGGTTCGGGATCAGAGTGGTGAAGGGATAGTCGGCAATCTTGGGGCGTGCTGCGCTGATGACGGAGATGAGGGTCGACTTGCCTGCGTTCGGCAGACCGACGATGCCGATGTCGGCGATCAGCTTGAGCTCGATGAACAGCTCCCGCTCTTCGCCCGGCTCTCCCGGCTGCGCGAAACGCGGAGCCTGACGGGTGGCCGTCGCAAAGTGCTGATTGCCCTGCCCACCCCGCCCGCCCCCGGCGATGAGCACGCGCTGGCCGTCTTCGGCGAGATCGGCGATCACATCGCCGGTCGACTTGTCGCGAACCACAGAGCCGATGGGCAGCTCGATGATGACGTCCGCTCCCTTGGTGCCGGAGCAGTTCGAGCCCATTCCATGCTCTCCACGGCCCGCGTTCCATTCGCGCTGAAACCGGAGGTGATAGAGGGTGTTGAGCCGGAGTGAAGCGCTGATGTACACCGACCCGCCGCCGCCGCCGTCGCCGCCGCTGGGTCCGCCTTTGGGGATGAATTTCTCGCGACGGAAGGCCACGCAACCGCGGCCGCCGTCGCCTGCCTTCACCTTGATGGTTGCCTGATCAATAAACATTGGTTTGAGAAGGCTGCGAGCCGCGTTCCACGTTCAAGGTAAGACTGCGGGGGGTGGAGGGCAAGGAAAAGCCCGGGTGGAGTCGTGAGCCCTCCGCACGAGCCCGCAGGATCCCGGCGTTACGAATGGCGGCCACAAATGAAAACGCCGCTCGCGAGAGCGGCGCGTTCGACGACCTGATGACCGATCGAATCACTCTGCGGTCGGGGCCGGCGTGATGCTGATGAACCGTCCGCGCTGCCCGCGGTCCCGGAACTCCACGATGCCGTCCACGTTGGCGAAGAGCGTGTGATCGCGGCCGATGCCGACGTTCAGTCCGGGGTAGAAACGGGTGCCGCGCTGGCGGACCAGAATCGTTCCGCCGGTCACGAATTCACCGGAGAAGCGCTTCACACCGAGCATTTTGGGCTGCGAGTCGCGACCGTTGCGCGATGAGCCCTGTCCCTTTTTGTGAGCCATGAGGAGTCTCCCTTAGAGAAGGATGCTGTCGATACGGACTTCGACCAGATCCTGCCGATGGCCGTGCTTCCGCTTCGTATGGTTCTTGCGACGTTTCTTTTTGAAGACAATGATCTTGTCGCCGCGCGACTCGCGCAGGACCGTAGCGACGACGGAAGCACCGCTGATCAGGGGCGCGCCGAGCTGCGGCTGATCGCCGCCGACCATCAGCACGTCATTGAATGTGACCTTGTCCTTGTTGGCGGTGCCCAGGATGTCCCGCTCAACCGAGAGCGTTTCCCCTTCTGCAACGCGATATTGCTTCCCACCGGACCGAATGATGGCGTACACGACGACCTCCGAAAAATGGAACCACGGCTTGTAGCACACGCCTGTTTGGGCAGTCAACGGGCGTGGACACCGGTAAACGGCACGATCGAGGAGGCTTATTCCGAGTTGCCGCCACGCATCCGGGGGCATGCCACGCTGAGCTCCCGACCGGATTCCGCTCGTCGGAGTCCATTCGCTACCGACTCGATCGGAGCGCCTTGGAAGCCGACCTAAAAAAGAGGGGCGCCAGCAACGGCGCCCCTCTTCCCAATTGTTGACTGATCAGAAGGTCAGGCGAAGTCCGAGCTGGGCCAGACGCTGCTCGCCCTGTCCGGGATCTCCTGCGAACTTCGTTGCAATCCGATAGTTCGCTGAGTTGCGGTTGCCTACGAAGCCGGCCTGGTTTTTCGAATTGGCCAGATTGAACACTTCTCCAATCACCTCGACACCGTAGTTGTTGAAGAACTTGAATGCCTTGGAGAGCCTCATGTCGATCTGCGAGAACGACGAGCCACGCAGTGCATTGACGTGCGAAACACCGGCCGGCAGCTCGAAGGCATATCCGTCTTTGTTGGTGTCCTTACCGGTCCAGTCGGTGTAGGGCGTCGCGGAGTGGTAACGCAGAATTCCGGAGACGCCGATTCCGAACGGTGCGCGATACGAGCCACTCAGCGTGACGCGATGGCGGGCATCGGTATCCAGCGGACCAAAGCAGGCGCTGCAGCTCGGATCGAGGGGATTCACGCTCTGGTCGCGCACGCTACGAAGATCGGGTTGATAGTCGGCCTTGGTGATGCGGAACTCGTCAGCGCCGCCGAGCACGTTTCCGGTGGTGTGCGACAGGGTGTAGAAGCCCTGCAGCTCGAAACGCTCACCCAGCCTTGCATGACCACCAAAGTTGATGCCGTCGTACTTCGCCTTCCCCTTGCCGTACCAGACGCGGAAGCTGCCGAAGTCGGAGAAGCGACGCTTGCCGGTGGCCGGATCCCTCGGGTTCGCCCGAAACCGATACGGGATGTCGCGGTACTGCAAATGGGACGCATCGATGTTGATCCCCAGCCAGGGATTGACCTGCATGGAATACCCGAGAGAAACCTGGTCAGAGTAAGGCGTGGCCAGGGTCGGTGAGGCCACTTCGTTCGGAGGGCCGGCATCCACGCCCTTCAGCTGATTGGGGGGAAGCGGATCGCCAGGCTTGAAGAAGGTGCCGTTGGCGTTCTTGATCCCGGTCGGGTCGTTGTAGTTGTACGACACGCCGTAGGTCGATTGCACCGCCAAGGCAGGGAAGAGGATGGTCGCGTTGGTGTACGGAAAATCGTAGTAACGGCCGGCGCCACCGCGAATGATGTTCTTCGAGTCGGCGTTGATGTCGTAGGTGAAGCCGAAACGCGGCGCGTAGTTATTGGTGTCGTTCTTGAGCTTCCCACCCTTGCCACCCTGGAAGTCCTGAAGGTAGCTCTCGTTGTATTTCGTCTGCGTGGAGAGCTGTTGCCAGATGGGATTGGAGCGCTGGTCGAGATCGAATCCCTTCCAGAGGTCGTACCGCAGCCCCACGTTGAACGTCAGGTTCTTGTTGAAGGCGAGGTCGTCCTGTGCGTAGTAGTTGTACTGCTTGATCGGAGTGTTGTAGCCGGCGAATCCGCCGAAGATGGTGATGTCGCTGACCGCGGACCCCTTGACGTCATTGAGCAGTGTGAACTGGCCGGCCAGACCGCTCGAGAAGTCACCGCCGAGAAGCGGTTCGTCGATGTAGTTCGCGCCGACTTTGAAGTCGTGGCGCATGCCGAAGAGGTTCTGCGACCAGGAGAAGTCGTCTTTGTACTGCTTCTTGATCTGCGTGGTCGACTGCGGTGTATTGATGTTCTGTCCCGCCTGTACACCGGATGGATACGTCAGATACGGCTCGTTCGAATTGGGCAGGATCGAATTCTTGAAGTGCGTGTTCTGGTAGACGAACTCGTTCAACTTGTCGCCGCTGAGCTGCCAGGTGTGTCCGGCAAGGATGGAGTGGTAGTTGTTCGAGATCGTTCCCAGCGCGCTGGGAATGGCCAGCGGGCTGGCGCCGTAAACATCAGCGTTTTTCTGGTACCCGTAACGCACCTGCAGGTACTGGCGCGCGTTGATGTCGGCGCTGGCCTTGGCCGTCAGAAGATTGTCTTTGAACGGGGTGGGCACCGCCGCGCCCTGAAATTCAGGGTAGACCGGAGCCTTCCCCGCGCCCGGCCTCGTGTCGATGCTGTAGTTGGTCTTGCGCTCGTTGCGTTCGCCGGTGACGAAGAAGTGCGCGCGGTCGCGAATGATGGGACCGCCGATGGATGCGCCGTACTGGTTTCGTTTGTACGGCGACTTGCCGCTGCCGGAGTTCTTCTCTGTGGTGGTCGCCTCGTTCAGGCTCTTGGCCCGAAAGAATTCATAGGCGCTTCCTTCAAAGTTGTTCGTGCCGGTTTTGGTCACCACGGTGAGCACACCGCCCGTGGTACGACCGTACTCTGCCTTGTACTGCTGCGTCTGGATTTTGAATTCCTGCACCGCTTCGATGTTGAAGTTCTGCAGCGCGCCTCCGATGGTGTCGTCGGTGTTGTCACCACCGTCGACGACGAAGTTCACGTTGCGGCCGCTGCCCCCATTGAGGGCGATGGTCAGCTGGCCCGGCTTGGTCGGGTCGCTGTTCACCGAAAGGCTGGTGCCCGGGGCCAGCGATCCAAGGTTCGCAAACTGGCGCCCGTTCAGCGGAAGATTCTCGATCTGCCGCTGGCTGATCACTGTGCCGATCGCCGAGCCGGTCTCGACCAGCGAGGCGTCGGCGGTGACGGTGATCTGTTCCTTCACCGCCGCCTGCTTCACCGTAAAGTTGATGGTGCGCTCGGTCGAGACGTTCAGCTCGACGCTGCGCGTGGTCACCGAAGAGAATCCGGAGAGGTCCGACGTGACGTCGTAGGTCCCGGCCGGCAGTGACTGGAAACGGTAGATTCCGTCCCCGCCCGAAACGACCGATCGACTGAATCCGGTCTGGTTGTTCGTCGCCGTCACGGTGACCCCGGGCAGCGCGGCCCCCGAGTCATCGCTGATTCGACCGCCCAGCGCGGCGCCGCCCGCCTGCGCGAGAACGAGCTGTGGGACCAGCAGAATCAAAAACAAAGAACTGAGAAACCATACCCGGGACGGATGCTTGTGCACGGGGAACCTCCTATTGAAAACCATTGCGAAGCGGATAGAAACCGGTCTGATGATTGACGCCAATATAGACGAATTCAAGATCGCGGGGAACGTTCGTCAATTCGTTTCAGCAGTCGATGTGCTGCGTTCCGTTGTGTGTCCCATGCCGGTCCGGAAGGCAACCGCCGCAACAACTCCTTCAACTCCGCTGCGGCTCCGGAACCGTCACCACCAACCTGCCGGGCGATGGCGCGATTGAGACGTGCCTCGTAGAGTTGAGGGGCCGCTTCCAGCGCAGCGTCGAAGCTCAGGATGGCCTCCGCCGCCTTCCCCTGCTGCACCAGAATCACACCGAGGCCATTGAGCGCGTCTGCCGAACGAGGGGCGATGGAGATCGCGGTGCGATATGCCTGTCCCGCCTCGGCGTCACGTCCTGTTGCGCGGAGAACGTTTCCCAGATTGCTCCATGCACGCGCATTCCGGGCATCGCTGGCGATCACCAGCCGAAACTCCGATTCGGCGACACGCAGATGTCCCGACTCCGCGGCCAGGGTTCCTCGAATGTTGTGAATCTCAGGCCGGCTGGGATCCAGTCGCAGTGCCTCCTCGATTGCGATGGACGCCTCGCGCACTTCGCCCGCTTCCTGGAGTGCCGCGGCAAGGTTGTACCAGGCGTCGCCGCTCGAGGGCGCGAGCGCAACTGCCTCCCGATAACGCAAGACCGCCCTGGCTGGCTCACCGTTTTGCCTCAACGCCTGCCCCAGAGTCTGACGGAAGAGGTGGTTCTGCGGATCCTCGAGCACCAGCTGCTCGAGAGTGCGCACCGCGCTTCGCGACTCCCCGCGGTGGACGGACCAGAGAGCGTCTTCATACCGGCGGAAGATGCCGGCCATCGCGCGGGGATCGCGATGCTGCTGGTCGGGCCCTGATGGCGGCGACGACGGCGCGACGTATCCGAGACTGGCGAGCTTGCGGCGGGTCTCCTCGTCCACGGAGGTCACCGCGGGTGCGACTGCTGTTCGCCGGATCGCATCCAGGCGTCCGCTGAGGTCGCGGAAAGAGCGTCGCGATCGATCGGCGGAGTTCACCTTCTCACCGGGATCGGCGGCGAGGTCAAAGAGCTCCGCATACCGGCCTGCGATCAGCTTGGCGCTTCCCAGGCGCAGTGCGGACAGATCGCTCCAGCCCAGCGTCGTTGGATATTGCGTTTCCGAGATGACCGGCCTCGATTCCGGCTCTTTCCCGGTGCGAATCGAACGCGAAAGATCGCGGCCGTCGGTGCCGGAAGGAAATTCGATGCCGGCCAGAGCGGCGATGGTTGGAGCCAGGTCGACCGTGCTCACCGGCGTGACGATGCGACTTCTCGCGACGTTCGGGCCGGTCACGATCAGCGGCACGTGCAACGTCGGCTCGTAGAGAAGCAGACCGTGAGTCAACTCCCCATGCTCGCCGAGCGACTCACCATGATCGGCCACCACAACGATGAGAGTCCTGCTGCGGTCGACCGAGGCGAGGAGCCGGGCGATCTGCGTGTCGACCCACTGCACTTCGCCGTCGTAGGTCTGCGGATAAGGAGCGGGCGGAGCGTAGGGCGCATGCGCGTCGTACAGGTGCACCCAGGTGAAGGAGGGACGGGCGTCCTCGCTTTGCCGCAGCCAGGCCACGGCAGGATCGACGACACGATCGGCACGCCGCTCCGCTTCGAACGAGTCCGCCCTTTCGCTGGCATCCCGATCGATCTCGTCGTCGTAGCGATCAAAGCCGCGGGCCAGACCGAATCGGTGATCGAGCACGAAGGAGCCGACGAACGCCCCGGTGCGATATCCCGATTGCGCGAAGAGCGTGGCCAGAGTGGGCCGGGCGCGCGGAAACACTCCCGCCCCGTTGTTGCGTACACCGTGATGGAGCGGGAGCAACCCGGACAAGAGACTGCAGTGCGCCGGCAGGGTCAGGGGAACGGGAGCATCGGCGGCGAGAAACTGTGTTCCCTCATCAGCGAGCCGTGTCAGGGCGTGCGAGCGGGCGTTCAGCCGGTCGGCGCGGAACGTATCGAGCGTGATGAGAAGGATGTCGGGATGAGCGACTCGGGAGCGTCCGCACCGCAGTCCCAGGATGAGGGTGAGAAAGAGGATCGCGGCTGGCGCAAGGCGTCTTCTCCGCGCCGCGAGGGCGCGGCCGGGAGGTCGCACAAAAGTGCCGCCAGAAACCATCCGGGTGGATCTCAAATCCGGTTTTTTGAACAGGGTCGTTTCCTGATCTCAGGAGCTTTGGCCGGTAGTCGCGCACTGACAATCATTTGGGATCAATAACCAATCGCCGGGCCCGGGCAGTGAGAATGCACTAAGGTACCAGTTTGCAGAGTCTTGCGAGCTTTTGTAGGATGCCGCCCGCAAACGAAACGATCAGGAGGTACCCGCCCCACCGCTTCTTCAACCAAGGCCGTCTCAGAAACCTCTTTTTCAACCATTGTTCAACAGATTAGGAGAGTACGAATGAATAAGGTTCGAGTTGCACTGATGCTCGCAATCAGCGCGCTCCTCGTAACCGGTGTCGGCTTCGCGCAGACATCGGATTCGGGCGCCATCACCGGCACGGTCGCCCAGGCGGGCACGCCACTTCCCGGAGTCACCGTGGAAGCGCGCTCCTCCGTCCTGCAGGGCGTGCGCACGGAAGTGACCGACAACGCGGGTCGTTTCCGCTTTTCGCTTCTTCCCCCCGGTAACTACACGGTTACCACCACCCTCTCCGGTTTCAGCACGGTCACCCAGCGCGACATTCGCGTCGGCCTTGGCCGCGTGGTCACCCTCGAGGTGTCTCTGAGCCCGGCAGCATCCGAGCAGATCACCGTCACCGGCGCTGCGCCGGTCGTCGACGTGAGCACGGCGCAGTCCGGAGCGAACATCACGGCAGAGACGATGCGCTCCCTGCCCATCGGCCGGAACTTCGTGGCCGCCGCGCAGGTCGCACCTGGCACTTCGGCTGACGCAGCAGGCACCACGGTCTACGGTTCGACCGGTGCTGAGAACCAGTACATCATCGACGGTCTGAACACGACCGGCGTGGAGCGCGGCCAGCAGGGCAAGAGCCTCAACAGCGACTTCATTCAGGAAGTCGAAGTGCTGACCGGCGGTCTCTCCGCCGAATACGGACGCCTTACCGGTGGGGCCATCAACGCCATCACCAAGAGCGGATCGAACGAGTTCCACGGCGACGCCTTCGCCTTCAACAGCGGTGGCAGCCTGAACTCCGACAACAAGACGGCGGCGAAGCGGCCTTCCGATTCCACCACCATCGGTGAAGTCGACAAGCAGAATGACTTCGGCGCCAACCTCGGCGGCTTCATCATGAAGGACCGCCTGTGGTTCTTCGGCGCGTACGACCGGGTGAACGAGACGGACCTGAGCCGTCGCATCAACACTCCGCTGATCTTTCCTGGCGTTTTCGAGCTCCCGGTCGGCGGCAGCGTGGGCTCCAAGATCACTCGCGACCTCTACGCGGGCAAACTGTCCCTCGCAGTGACCTCGAGCCAGGTCTTCAACTTGTCGGTATTCGGCGATCCCAGCAAGACCAACGGCGCGATCCGCGCGCTGGCGGGCGCGCCGTCCACCTTCAACGGGACGAACACCACCGGCGGCAACGACACCACGCTGCGCTACTCCGGCGTCTTCGGCAGCAACCTCAACGTGAACGGTTCTCTCGGCGCGCACCGCGAGAAGAACGAGGTCGGCGGAGAGGGCAAGTCCATCGGCCGGCTGCGCGATCAGACCGTCATCCCGAACATCGCCTACGGCGGTTTTGGTTTTGTTCAGGATCAGAAATTCAAGCGCGACGTCGGCAAGCTCGACATCTCCACGTTCCTCGGCAGCCATCAGATCAAGTTCGGTGGCGACCGCGAGAACGTCAAGGCGATCAACACCAACATTTACACCGGCACTGACAGTGTGCGGAAGCGCTGCCGCGGCGGCGTTCCGGCCAGCGGCGTCTGCTCTGCCGCAAACATCTACTACACGCACGAAGGTTACGTTTCGGGAAAAACCACGAGCGCTGCTGCCGTGAGTGGACTCGTCATTCCCGCGCTCATCGCCAGCCCGAAGACCGAGAACACCTCGGCCTACCTGCAGGACTCGTGGAAGGCGCTCACCAACCTCACCATCAATGCTGGTGTTCGCTGGGAATCTCAGAAAGTGGGCAACCGCCTCGGAGAGGTCGCGATCAACCTGAACAAGAATTACGCGCCTCGCGTCGGCGTGATCTGGGATCCGGCGAACAACGGTCGCAGCAAGCTCTATGCGAACTACGGCCGATTCTTCGAATCGATTCCCCTGGACATCAACCTCCGCTCGTTCGGCGGTGAGATCTCCGTGCAGACCAACAACCTCGACCCCGTCGCGGGACACTTCACTCCCGGCACGGTCGGGACTGCTGCCAGCGGCGGTGTTCCTTCGCAGGGCGGCGGCAAGGCTTTCCGCTTCCTCGGTGGCACCACTCCGGTCGATCCGGACCTGAAGGGCCAGTACATCAACGAATACCTCGCTGGATACGACTACGAAATCGCTCCGAACTTCGCCGTCGGCATCAAGGGCACGTATCGCGATCTCGGTCGCGTGATCGAAGACATGCTGGTCATTTCGGAAGGCGATTACTTCATCGCCAACCCGGGCACCGGTCTTGGGAAAAACGCTGGTTTCCTCAGCGAGGACATAGCACCAGCCACCAAGGCCCAGAGGAAGTACACCGGCGTCGAACTTCACGCCACCAAGCGTTTCAGCAACAACTACCAGTTCTTCACCAGCTACGTATGGTCGCGACTGAAGGGCAACTACGACGGCGTGTTCCAGGCTTCCACGGGCCAACTCGACCCGAACATCAACTCGGCGTATGACTACGCTGATTTCGCCCTCAACAACGACGGACTGCTCAGCAGCGATCGCACGCATGTCGTGAAGTTCTACGGCAGCTACACAGTCGGCTCTGGTTTCGCCAAGGGTCTCGACCTCGGTTTGGCCACCCACTGGCAATCCGGCCTGCCGCTCACGGGGCAGGGCTACGAGTTTGCGGGTTATCGCAATTATGAGTACTACCTGACACCGCGCGGATCTCTCGGCCGTGGTCCTTCTGATTATGAGGCTGACCTCCATTTCGGCTTCCCGATTGGATTCGCCACCTCAAAGCTGACCCTGATTGCCGATGTGTTCAACATCTTCAACCGGCAGTCCGCTACGGTTCTTGATCAGCGCATGGATCTGGGGTCCGACGGCCCCTGCAGCGTCTTCGTCAAAGCCTTCGGTCCGACGTCCTGCGTACCTCAAAGCGACGAGGGTGTCGCGAATGGTTTCGGCGGATTCGGCAATGTTCCGGGTACGACCAAACCGCGCGCCGCGTTCCCCGATGCTCGCGCGGCGGCAACAAACCCAGACTTTTTGAAACGTGGAGCCAGCTTCACCGGTCTGCGCAGCATCCGGATTGGCGCGCGTTTCTCGTTCTAGAACGCCTTCCAGCAGCTCGTTGTATCCTGAGGGCCCCGTTCGCGGGGCCCTCACCTTTTGATGCGCAAAACGGTCGCCGCCATCCTCGTCATCATCCTCCTCGCGGCGCTGGTTGTTCTCACCGTTCGCCTCCAGCCACGAGCGACCGCGACGCTGTTCCGTAACGGAGAGCACATCGTGGTCCGGTCTTCGCCGCTCTTTCTCCGCTCGCCAGGCAGTTCCTGCCGCGCGCGACTGGTCGAAGGGCGCCTTTTGTTCCAGGAGACTCTGCCCACCCGCACAGCAACCCTCGACGAGATCACCCTTCGACTCCGCTTCACCTATGCGGCGCCGGACCACCTTCCGCCTGGTTGGCCCGAGGGCGACTGGTGCCGTTCGCTGCAGACGCGCGTTTCGGCTGCCGTCGATCGTGCGACGGCTACGATCACACATGAAGATCTTCTGAAAGACCGTCGCGCTGCCGGCGACCGCGCCGGTGCCGCCATCGCGGCGGCGCTCGATCGCGATGGTCTGCGACCCACCGCACTCTCGGCTCGCGCCGACCTGCCTCCCGGCTTCGAGCGAGCGCGCACAGCGCCGGATCTCGCGCGCCAGGTACGCAAAACGCGGCCGGTCATCTTCATCGGTCTCGACGGCGCCGACTGGCAGCTGCTCGACCAGTACATCGCAGGGGGAACGATGCCGAACCTTGCTCGCATCGTGACCTCCGGAAGCCGTGGAATCCTGGAAACGGAACACCCTCCCCTCTCGCCGCTGGTCTGGACCACGATGATGACGGGACGGGGCCCGCTGGAGCATGGGATCCTCGACTTCACCCGGTTTAACCCGCAGTCTCATGACAAGGAACCGATCACCAGTGACGAACGAGCGGTTCCCTCAATCTGGAACATGCTCACTGCCGGCGGGAAATCGGTGGCCGTCTTCGGCTTGTGGGCCACTTACGCAGCCGAGCCCGTTCACGGCGTCAACGTGTCCGACCGCCTCTTCACCTTTCTCTATTCCGACCCGCAGCGCCCGCAGGGCGTGACCTATCCGGCGACGCGGGAGCCCTGGGCGGCCCGCGGAGTGGCCGCTGCCGAGCGGCAGGTCGATGGCGCAC
Organism: Thermoanaerobaculia bacterium; assembly: GCA_046594105.1. Lineage (GTDB taxonomy): Bacteria > Acidobacteriota > Thermoanaerobaculia > Gp7-AA8 > Gp7-AA8 > JBDSGC01. Next base: position 11,952 of record JBKJQB010000339.1, on the reverse strand, counting down.
GCATGCGCAGCTACCTGCCGTCGATCTCTGACGGCGAGGTGGCCGCACTTGCCACAAGCACGAACCCCTACGGCGATCCTCCCGCAGCCCTGCGCAGGATTCTGGTGGAGACGGAGATTTACCGGTCGCTCGCGCTCGATCTTCTGGCGACCGGCATGCCCGACCTCACCCTCGTCTACCTGCAGGGCACCGACTCGATCGGCCACGTGTTTGCTCCGTTCGCTCCCCCTCGCCAGCCGGCGATCTCCGAGTCCGACTTCAACCGCTACAGCGCGGTGCCGCAGAAATACTTTGCCGAGATCGATGCACTCCTCGGCCAGTTTCTGGCGATCGCCGAGCGCGAGCACGCGATTCTGATGATCGCCTCTGATCACGGTTTCTACTGGCGCGAGGGGCGACCCACGCAGATCTCCAGTACCGCCACGGCTACCGCGGCGAAATGGCATCGCCCGGAAGGCATCTATGCGCTGTGGGGGGGAGACACCCGTCAATGGCAGGGTCATGCCTTGCGAGGCGGGGTGCGTCAGGTATGCGCCACACTGCTGGCGCTCACGGGAATGCCTGCGGCAGAAGGAGGTACTTCCCCGCTGCCGGGAGCACCGCTTCCCCTTCCGGCGGTTGCCTATGCTCGCTTCTTCCAGCGCGCTGCGCCGCCGCCGGTAGCGACCCATCCTGGTTCTCATGAAGAGGACCTCGCGAAGCTGCGTGCCCTCGGGTACATCGGGTCCGGCGAATCGTCACGCTCCGCGGTGGCCACCGGCGACAGCCGCACCGCAGGCGCGTACAACAACGCAGGGCTGATTCTGCGCGATCAACATCGCACCGAAGAGGCGATCACGGCATTTGGCCGCGCCATCCAGGTCGATCCAAAGTCCGCGTCAGCCATGTGGAATCTCAGCGAGACGCTGTTCCTGGCCGGCCGCGATCTGGACCGTTCCGACGCGCTGCTGGTGGAGGCGCTGCGGAACGGGATCAACGATGGCGCGCGCCTGGTGGCCACGCGCGCCGCGGGCTACCGGAATGGCTCCCGCGCCTCGCGCACTGCTCAACTCCTCGACGCCGCAGTCACGGCCGCGCCGGGAAGCGCCGAGCTCCGCATGTTCCGGGGCACCTCCCGGATTGAACGCCACGACTGCGAAGCCGCTCTCGGGGATTTCCAGGCAGTCGTGCAGCAGCAGCCGCAGGACGCTCTCGCCCTCGCCTCCGCAGGCCTGGCGCAGCTCTGCCTCGGCAACGGGACAGCGGCGCAGGAGAACTTCCGCCGCTCCCTGGCGATCGACCCGAACCAACCCATGATCCGCAGCCTGATGCAATGAAGGCGGGGCGCAAAGCGCACGAGGTCAAAGCTCGGCGGAGGTGCTTCGCCGCGAAATTCTGTCATCCTGAATCAGATCAGTCCGCGATCAGCCCGCGTCAGCGGGCGCAAGAATGTAGCCCCCGGCGCCAGCCGGGGGATTGCCGAGCCCAGTCAGAAACGAGCGCGCGTAGCGGGCGAAAGAAGAGCAACGAAGTTGGGCTGCGGTCCAACTCCAGACCTGTTCTGCCGCCCGCTACGCGGGCTCGCATGCGACGCTCCTCGTTGTTCCCCCGGCTGGCGCCGGGGGCTACATTCTTGCGCCGGCTACGCCGGCTCCGGATCGCGCCGGTTTCTTTTTCTCAGGCGCAGCGCCGTGCGCTGTCCCTCGCTCGGATGACCGCGAGGCCTACAGATGCACTTCCTGCAGGACGCTGCCCACCTCATTCGACAACTCGTCCCGAAGAGTCATCACCACGGTGAAGGCTCCTTTCTGCAGCCGTACGTTCATGCGGTAGCGGAACGGGTCGGGATTCGTCGCGGCGTGGCTGGCGGAAGTGACGGTGACCTCCTGCGTCTGGTGATGGAATCCGACGTTGCGCCCGTTGTGATCGAACACGGAGAGATAGACATGCACACGGCCCACGTAGCTGGAGTCGCGCAGCAGCATGGTGATCTTGTCCATGGGCAGGGCCGCCAGAAGAGGCACCACCATGGAACGATCGGCACTCCGCGGAATCCCGATCTCCATGTGCACGGGCAACGTGCCGAGATTGTGCTCGAAGGTCATGCGCGCACGGAGCATCTCCTCGAGCCGATCGTCCGAGGAGAGGTCGTAGTAGCCGACGCGGTTGGCCACCGTGACTCCGGGCCGTTTCACTCGCACTTTGATGCGGTGGTACTGACGATCGCCCGCGTGCGCGGGCGAATAGCCGATCGAGTAGAAATTGGAGGTCCGGACATCGATCCGATCGAACGATTCTTTGAGATCGGCAGAAGGGAGGTACATCCCCCCGGTGCCGAGGGCGATGGAGAGAGGGGCGGAGTCCACGTCGGTCACGTCAATGGGGTCATTGCCCCAATCGCCGCGATACATGGCCGCACCGTCCACGGAGATCCCCGAGGAGCGATTGGACACATCGTGCTGCGGCGCCTGCATGCCGCGGCTGCGCGCGTTCACCACGTGGATGGTGAAGTTCGCCGCATTCGCCTCACGGACCATGGCATCGAGGACCTTCGACATCTCCAGCCGCACCTCCTCGAGCTCGCGGTCCGGCTTTCCCCGGTTGTAGGCGCTGAAGGTCGTGTTGATCTCCATGCCACCGGTGAGGAGCACCATGAACTTCTTCCCCTCATCCGCGGAGTAGGACCGCGCCGTATCCACCACCGCGCGCGCCGTGTTCTGCATGGTCATCAAGGCCCGGAAGGTCTGCTCGCGCGAACTGAAACGCATTGACTGGCCGTAGTCATACTGCGTGGCAAAGTCGAGATACTTCCGAGTGCGGTCGGAGAGGATCGAGCGATCGATTTCCTGGTGCACGAAACTGGAGGGCATGTGCCGAACGCGGTCGAACGCCTTGTGCAGGACCGCAAGGTCACGCGTGAACGGCTGGATGACCTGGACGCTGTGGCCGATGGTGGCAATTCCCCATTCGCCGGGAAAGCGCTCGTCGAGGTATTTCTCCACCGTGCGCAGGGCCCGGTTGCGCTCCGCAGCTTCGATGTAATTGTTGTCCACCAGCAGCATGATCTTGCGTGGCACTTCGCTGGTTCGCACCGCTTCCCCGGCGGAAGGGGCCGCGTTCTCGGGGCGAACCGTGCGCGCTGTCCGGCTCTCGATCATGGAGAAATTCGTGATGACCTGAAGCCGTCCGTCCTCCAGAACATCGAAATCGTCGCGACCCAGGTTCATCACCGGGTTCCCATCGCGCCCCGTCACGGTTACGTCCACATTCACGATGTTGACATCGACATGAGCAGTCAGTGGCGGAAGGGGGCCGAGGTTCTGCCCGGCCACTGGAGCCACGACCGAAAGAACCAGAGATCCGATGATGAGTGCGCAACGCATGGTGCCCCCTTCGAGATCCAACGGCGAATGGCTTGAGCGGGTCGATTGTACGTCCGCTGATGGCGCCGGGAGGAGCAGGAACAGGCAGGCTCGGCCGCTGCGTCACAGGAAGTTTCCCGCGAGCCGGCTGGTCTGTGCAAACACGTCAGCTTCCCCGTCCGCACCCGCGGGCAAGGATGCCGCGACCCGGCCGGCAAGAATGCCAGCGCTCCGAAAAGCTGACACTTGGGCTCAGAGCCTGTGAAGAAATCCCCAAGCGATCCAAGGCCGGCCGAGTGAACGCGACTGCGGCGAAAATCGTGGCGGACGCTTTGCGAACCAACGCCGCCGGCCGTGCCGACCTCAGGATGAGGCGCCGGCGTTACAAGGGGATGTTGCCGTGCTTTTTCGGCGGATTGCGGTCGCGCTTGTTCCGCAGCATGGAAAACGCTGTGATCAGTTTTCGCCGCGTAAACCTCGGCTCGATGATCTCGTCGATGTAGCCACGCTCGGCCGCGATGTAGGGGTTGGCGAACTTCTCTTTGAACTCGTCGACTTTCGCCTGGCGCTGCTCTGGCGAACCGTCGATCTCCCGACGGTACAAAACGCTCACCGCGCCTTCCGCTCCCATCACCGCGATTTCCGCGCTGGGATAGGCGAAGTTCATGTCGGCGCGGATGTGCTTGGAGTTCATGACGCAGTAGGCGCCGCCGTAGGCTTTTCGAGTGATCACGGTGATCTTGGGAACCGTGGCCTCCGCCAGCGCGAACAGCAGCTTCGCTCCATGAATGATGATCCCGCCATATTCCTGATCGGTTCCCGGCAGAAAGCCGGGGACATCTTCCAGCACCAGCAGCGGAACGTTGAACGCGTCGCAGAAACGCACGAATCGGGCGCCTTTGCGCGAGGCGTTGATGTCCAGCACACCAGCAAGGAATGCCGGTTGGTTGGCCACCACACCGATGGACTGGCCGTTCAGCCGCAGGAACCCCACGACCAGATTGCGGGCAAAGTGCTGGTGTACCTCAAAGAAATGCCCTTCATCGGCAATGGCCCGGATCAGCTCCCGCATTTCGTAAGGCTGATTCGGCGACTCCGGAATGAAGGAGTCCAAATGCCCGTCCATCCGGTTCACGTCGTCCTTGCTCTCCGCGCGCGGCGGATCCTCCATATTGTTCGAAGGCAGGTACGACAGGAGCTCCCGGATCGTGGCCAGGCAATCTTCATCCGACTCCGCCGCGAAGTGGGCCACTCCGGAAATCTGGTTGTGCGTCTCCGCGCCGCCGAGCTTCTCCTTGGTCACCTCTTCGTGGGTCACCGTCTTGATCACATCGGGACCGGTGACGAACATGTAGCTCGTCTTCTTGACCATGAGAATGAAATCGGTGATGGCAGGCGAGTAGACGGCGCCGCCGGCACAGGGTCCCATGATTGCGGAAATCTGGGGGATCACTCCGGAGGCCAGGGTGTTGCGCAAAAAGATGTCCGCGTAGCCGCCGAGGGAGACGACCCCTTCCTGGATGCGGGCGCCGCCGGAGTCGTTGAGGCCGACGAGCGGAGCGCCGTTCTTCATGGCCAGATCCATGATCTTCACGATTTTTGCGGCGTGCGTTTCGCTGAGAGAGCCGCCGAAAACAGTGAAATCCTGGGCGAAGGCATAGACCAGCCGCCCGTTGATGGTGCCGTACCCGGTGACCACGCCATCCCCGGGGATGCGCTGCTTCTCCATCCCGAAATCGGAGCTTCGATGCACGACCAGCTGATCCAGCTCCTGAAACGATCCCGGATCGAAGAGAAGGGAGATTCGCTCACGCGCAGTCAACTTTCCCTCGGCGTGTTGCCGATCGATGCGGGCCTGACCGCCGCCAAGCTCACTCTCACGCTTGCGGCGTTCGAGTTCTTCCAGTTTTTCTTCCAGTGACATGTGAGGGTTGGAGTGCGGCGGTGATTTCCGTACAGCGCGCCGGGCAGCGAAGGATCTCAGGATTCCCCGCGACAGGCAACTGCGCCGCCGGCCGTGCCGGCCTCAGAGTGTGAAGCCGCGGTCGGCAGCCACGCGGCGCATCTCGTCCGTCAGCTCCGAGTCGGAAGGCTCCCGGGAACCGATCGACTTGCTCAGGCGGATGCGCGCTTCGTGCTCGATGCTGTCGTACATCTGGAAGTTGTCTTCCAGAGTTCGAGTGACCACTTGAATGCCGATCTCCGCGTCGCCGAATTCGACGAGGCCTCGGTCTTCCAGCCGGTTCACGATGGCTCTCGCCAGAAATTCAATTTGTCGAATGGACGGGTCGCCTGTTCAGCGCTGTGATTCTAGCAACATGTCTGCTCCCCAACATCCGGCGCCGTACGGATACCACTCCACGGGAGGACCGACGGCCGTCACCCGTTCGGGAGAAATCCATCGAGGCGAGGCCACTCCCTCTTCGACACAAAGCGCGTGGATCCTGCCCGCCAGCGGGAACGAGAGCAGTGCGACGGCCCGCGGAATTGACGGATCGATCGTTCCATGCGGCACAGCTCGGAGGTTGAACCAGCTACGAACCGGGCGAACCCTGTAGCTGGGCCGATACCAGTTCGGCGGCAGATCGCTGGAAACCGGCGCGTCCAGAATCTGCTGACCCCTGCCGTCGAGCTGGCCCCTGACCTGCTCCAGCGCAAGTTGCCCGGGACCGGCGGACAGAAATGCCGCGCTCACACGTGGCTCGAGAATGATCCTCGCGGGTGGCGGGCCTGGTTCGAGCGTCATGCCAGCGAATGCGGCGAGCAGGGTCCCATCGAGTTCGAATCCTGCGGCGTCGATCAGCATTCGAAAAGGCCGGCGCGCAATCGAGAGATGAACTCTGCGCACCCGTTCCTGCCACTGCACCCGGCCAAACTGGTGCAGCGACACTCCTTCGGTCACGATCAGTCGCTCGATCGTCAGCGGGTGCACCACCGCGGCCAGGATCTTTTTCGCTGCCCGCTCGACCGCCTCAACGTCAGGCTCGGGAATCGTCACCGGCGCGTCGCCAGTCTGCATCGGTTCCACTCGGAACTCCCCGTTCGTCTCGCGAGACTCTCCGGCCTCATCGACCCGAACGAGCACGCCGTGATCCCAACGGGCGACCCGGCCCCACTTGCGGTAAATGTCGCTCATACCATCGGCAGACTGTGCGTGAGGATCCGGGGAGCCGCGCTCGATACGTAGAGCTCCTGCCCCTCGCGCGAACAGATCACTCCCGGGTAATGCTCCGGGAGCCCGGAAGCTCCACGCAACGCCACGGCCACCAGGCTCCGTGGCGCGCGCAACGCAAACGGTTTCACCGCCCTGGCTCCCCGCGCACTGACGGATCTTGCCGCGGCCACGTGGATGCTCACCTCATCGGTGATGGGGTCGTACGCTCCGCCAGCGACCAGCAAAATCTCCAGGCGCTCAGCAGGAAGCTCGAAGGGGGCGCCGGAATGCTGCACCAACACGCTGGTCATCCTGGGCAGAGGGACGTCGGTGAACGATTCCCGTCGCCACGCACCTGGCATCTGGCCCGCCAGCAGGTCGGCCGATCCGCAGTCCGATCGATCCTCCACGCGCAGCCACGACGGCCAGGCTGCGGGAAGGGCCTGGTGCTCCGCCGCGTGGCCCGCGGCCTCATGCAGAAGCACCGCCGCCGAACCATGACACCAGAGCAGCGGTCGATCATGAGGTGCCGGAACGAGAGGTTCGGATTCCGCGAGGCCCTGCAGCAATCGTTCGTCCTCCTCCCAATGCTCCGGGGTGGTCACCACAGAGAGGGTCCGGCAGGTCAGCACCAGGGTGGTTTCGATGGCGATCGTCGCCCCTTCGCGCGTAACCCGGCAAACGATTCTGGCCAGCGTCACAGCCCGGGCCACCATCCTGGCCGTCGAGGAAAGGGCATCCCTGCAAAGGGCCACCAGCTCGTCGTCGCGCCGATCGGAGGCAACGATCTCCGGGCCCTGTTGTCGCGCCATTCCCCAGGATTCCCGCGACGCGACGCATTGTTTCGCAAGCCACGACTGATCGATCGCGGCAATCCAGAATTCATCCGGCCCTGCTGCTGATCCGGCCGACAGGAGCGGATCGATTGTCGACTCCATCAGTTCAATTGATAGTCGAACTTCTTGCTCTTGGGATCGAACGTGACCAGAAGTCTGTGGTTGGCTCCGGCCTGAAACAGCTGGCGCGGGATGACGTGATGTTCCTGGATGGCCAGCGAAGGAATGACCACCCAGATCTCCAGGTCGGCGTTCTTCGCAGCAAACGCCTTGGTCACATTGACCTGCCGGGCACTGCGACGATGAAAGAACCGCGACTCTTCCCACAGGTTTTCATGAGCCACCGTCTCGCCGCCAGCCTTGACCATGATGTAGCCGTCATTGACCGAACTGCTGAAAATCGTGGTGAGTGAAGCGGCGCCGCCCTGGGCCGGTAGCCCGGCAGCTCCCCGCGTGCCGCCGACAGTCGTCACCACTCCGGTCTTGGGATTGCGGACCGTGCCCGTCGTGGCGGTCGCCAGAGTCTTGAGCCGGGTCTTTCCCGCGTTGACCCGGGTTTCTTCCTGCTGCGCCAGCTCCAGGTAGTGAGCGGCATCCTCGGAGTTCGGATTGAGGGAGAACGACTCGCTCAGCAGAGTGATCGCCTCGGGATATTTTTTCTGGTTGTAAAGCGCCAGACCCTGGTCGAACCTCTGTTTCGCGTTGACGATCTGCTGCTTGCTGACCTCTTCCTGTTGACGGACCAGGGAAAGCTTCTGCAACAGCGTCACGACATAGGGCGACTGCGGCGCGAGGTGATTCAACTCCGAGAACTTCTTGAAGGCATCATCCACCCGGCCTTGCCGCAGAGCCTGATTTCCCTCCGTTCGCAGTTGCCGCTCGCGAGCCGTCTTCAGTTCTCTACGGGTGTCCACGATAGGGATTTTTGGTTGGCGTTGCCGGATGGCCACCACAGCCGCCACCAGCGGAATGGCGATGGCCGCAACGATGATCATGAAGAGCAGCGGTGGGATGCTCCGTCTCCAGAGGGGGTGGGTGCGCACTCCGGTCAGGGTGTTGCGGACGAGCTCCCGGGGAGCGACCTTCACCCGGACTTTCTTCGGGGCCGCCGGCGAGGGCTGCGTCCCGCCCGACGAAATCCTGCCCGATGGTTGCGGCTTGGTATCGAGCGAGGAGCCCACCGCTTCAGGCGGAAGCGACGCTTCGGGAAATGGGACCTCGACGGTCGGGAGCCTGTCCCCGCTGCGATCACGGGTGATCACCGTCGCTTCGGCCAGCAGTGGGTCGAACGGCTTGACCGGCTTCTCTCCCTTGATGACGGCACGAAGCGCCGCGGCCACCTCGCGCCCGCGCTGATATCGCTTCCCCGGTTCCTTGGCCAGACACTGCGCCACCACCTCTTCGAAGCCTTCCGGAATCTGTGGATTGATTTCGTGGAGCGGGGGAAAGGGCTCGTGGACGATCTTGTAGGAGATCGAGGTCAACGAGTCCCCTCCGAACGGCTTGCGATGGGTCAGGCACTCGTAGAGGCAGATGCCCAGGGAAAACAGGTCCGTGCGTCCGTCGATGGGAGCACCCTTGATCTGCTCGGGCGCCATGTAGTTGGGCGTGCCCAGGAACTGTCCGGTGGTCGTGAGGTTGCCGCCGGACGTGATCTTGGCGATGCCGAAGTCGGTAATCTTCGCGCGCAGACCCTCGAGCATGATGATGTTGGCCGGCTTGACGTCGCGATGCACGATGCCCTTGGCGTGCGCGAAATCGAGGCCGTCTGCCACCTGCGCGATGATGTCCCCGATCTGTTCGAAGGTCAGAGGGCGTCCCTGAGAGAGCAGTTCTTTGAGGTTCTGCCCTTCCACGTACTCCATGGCGATGAACGACATCCCGCTGGGCTCGTCCTGCCCGATATCGTGGACGGTGACGATGGAGGGGTGATTGAGAATGCCAGCGGCCTGCGCTTCCCGAACGAAGCGCTGTTGAAACTCTTTGGTTTCGTCGTCGTCCGAGTGCACTGCCGGACGAATCGTCTTCAGGGCGACCAGCCGGCCAATGAGCGGGTCTTTCGCCAGATAGACGATTCCCATCGCTCCCTTGCCGAGCTCACGCACCACCTCGTAACGGCCAAGCTTCACCTGACTCCGCTCTCCATGCGGGTTCGCACCCGCTTCGACGGGCATCCCGTTCCGCCGTCAATGATAACTCCTGCAGAGTGAGTTGCAGCCGCGGGTCGCGAATAACGGATCCTGCCTTTCCAGCTCTTGTCGATTTTCCACTATGATTCCCATCCCCACCACCCATTTGCCATCGAGAGGACCCTTCGATGAAAGTCTATTCCGGCTCCGACATTCGAAACGTCGCGCTGGCAGGCCATAACGACACCGGGAAGACCACGCTCGTTTCCCAACTCCTTTTCACCGCCGGGGCCAACAACCGGATGGGACGCATCGATGACGGCACCACCGTCACCGATTTCGACGCCGACGAAATCGAGAGAAAACACTCCATCTCGTCGGCCATTGCCTACGCCGAGTGGAAGGACTGCAAGATCAATCTGCTGGACACGCCCGGTTTCGGCATCTTCCTGATGGAGGCGCGAACGGCCATGCGCGTCGCCGACTCCGCGGCCATCGTGGTCAGCGGAGTCACCGGGGTCGAGGTGACCACGGAGAAGGTCTGGAAGTTCGCGGACGAGCTCCACCTCCCGCGACTGCTCATCGTCAACAAGATGGACCGCGAGCGCGCCTCGTTCACCCGCACCCTGGACGCACTGCAGAAGAAGTTCGGAAAGAACGTCGTTCCCATCCAGCTTCCCCTGGGCGAAGAGAAAGACTTTACCGGCGTGATCGATCTGATCACCATGAAAGCGCACCGCTACACCGCGACCGGCTCGGGCAAGCTGGAGATCACCGAGATCCCCGAAGAGATGAAGGAGCAGGCAACGGCCTGGCGGGAGACTCTGATCGAGAAAGTGGCTGAGGGCGATGACACGCTGATGGAGCGCTTCTTCGATCAGGGAGGCTTGTCTCAGGAGGATTTGATCGAAGGTCTCAGGCGCGAGGTTTCTCAACACGAGATCTTCCCCGTTCTGTTTTCCTCCGCCACCCACAACATGGGTTCGGTGGCCCTGCTCGATGCGATCGTCTCCCTGCTTCCTCCGGCCAATGAACAGAAGACTGTCGAGGGCAAGGATCGAAAAGGAGAGAGCATCACCTTCGACCGGCGGCCCGAAGCATTTCCCTCCGCCCTCGTCTTCAAGACCTTCTCCGATCCCTTTTCCGGGCGGGTCTCTCTTTTTCGCGTCTACACCGGAACGTTCAAGTCCGACACCTCCTGCTGGAACACCACGCGAGATCACGAAGAGCGCCTGGGCAAGCTTCACGTCATGCAGGGCAAACAGCAGATCCAGGTGGCCGAACTGCAAGCCGGCGACATCGGCTCCGCAGCGAAGTTGAAGGACACGGCCACCGGTGACACTCTCAGCTCCAGGGAGCATGCGATCGTCCTGCCCCACATCGCCTATCCCGAGGCGGCCATTTCGTTCGCCATCGAGGCAAAAGCGCGGGGCGACGAGGACAAGCTGGGCACCTCCGTGGCTCGAATCATCGAAGAGGATCCCAGCATCCAGTTTCACCGCGACGAACAGACCAAGGAGCTCCTCATCAGCGGGCAGGGGCAACTTCACGTCGAGATCGTGGTGCACCGGTTGAAGAAGAAATACAACGTGGACGTCATCCTCCACCCGCCCAGAATCGCGTATCGCGAAACCGTCACCAGGTCGGCGGACGCCCACGGGCGCCACAAGAAGCAGTCCGGGGGGCACGGTCAATTCGCCGATTGCAGGATCACCATCGAGCCACTGGCCCGTGGCGGCGACTTCGAGTTCGTCGACGAAATCTTCGGAGGCTCCATCCCCCGCAACTACATCCCGGCGGTGGAGAAGGGGATCCAGGATGCCCGCCGAAAAGGATTTCTGGCCGGCTTTCCGGTCGTCGATTTCCGCGTACGGCTCAAGGACGGCCAGTACCATGATGTCGACTCCTCGGAGATGGCGTTCAAGATCGCCGGCTCGCTCGCGTTTCAGCAGGCCATGGAGCTGGCCCGACCAACTCTGCTCGAGCCGATCATGCACGTCGACATCACGGCGCCGGTGGAGTACGTAGGGGACCTCATGGGTGACCTCAATTCACGCAGAGGTCGGGTGGAAGGGGTCGACGCGGACGGCGACACCGAGACGGTCAAGGCTCGGGTGCCGTTCTCTGAAATGCTGCTGTATGGCTCGACGCTGCGGTCGATCACCCAGGGCCGGGGGAGCTTCCACATGGAGTACTCCCACTACGAGGAAGTGCCTCGCAATCTGCAGGAGAAGATCATCGCGGAAGCGAAGAAAGCTCGCGAGGCCCACGCCTCACAGCATGCGGCGCATTGAGCCGGCACGGGCCGGCGGCGTTGGTTCGCACAGGGTCCGTTTCTGGTTTCTGGTTTCTGGTTCTACTGCGCTCGCACCAGCTTCACATCAAGACGGGCGATTTCAGCACTCGCGGTCTCACTCGCCGTAACGACGAACTGCTGCTCACGATAGCCGGGAGCGACGATCCGAACGTGATAGCTGCCGGGCGCGGGAAAG
>JBKJQB010000286.1:0-7243 GCA_046594105.1 Thermoanaerobaculia bacterium | reverse complement strand
GTCCTTCTCCCCGCACACGGGGAGAAGGTCCGCGAAGCGGGGATGAGGGGTCCTGCCTGGTCGAGTGAGCTCCCCTCATCCGCCTTCGGCACCTTCTCCCCGTGCCCGGGGAGAAGGACACTCGATGGAAGAGTGCCTGCCCGTCGCTCTACGAACTCGCCGGCGGCTTCGCTCCGTGCAGAATCGCTGCGCCGTATTGCACTTTCTTTCCGATCTGCAGACGGACCTTCGCAAGGTCGATCCTGCCGGGTTCCACCAGTAGCACCACGCTGGAGCCCATGTGGAAGGTGCCCAGGCGATCGCCGGCGGCAATGGGAAAGGGCGGTTCGTAGCTGCGCGGCGTGGTGCGCTGCTTCCGCGGACGGTTGGAGATGATGTCGTCATACACCACCGAGATCTTGCCCACGTTGGTCGCGCCGATCATGACCACAGCGACGCGGCCCAACGCGCACTCGATGTACGTGACCATGCGCTCGTTGATGGAGAAAAGCTCCTCGACATTGGCCAGAGACCAGTCGTTGACCGGCCACAGTTTGCCGGGAATGTGGATGCTCCCGGTGATGCTGCCGCTGACGGGCGAGTGCACGTGGTGATAGTCCTGTGGCGAGAGGTAGAGGTTGAAGAACGCGCCATCCGTGTATCGCCTGGCGAGCACCTCGTCACCCAGAAAACTGGCGACGGTGTAGGTCTTCCCTTTGACCTGCTCCAGAAGGCCGTCTGTGACGACGCCGAAGTTTCGCAGCTTTCCATCCACCGGGCTGACGAAGTCCCCCTCGATCGGACGCAGCCCCTCCGCGAGGTTGCGGATGAAAAAGTGACCGATCGACGGGTACGATCCGAGCGGATTCTCCGCGGCATCGACGTCGATTTTGTAAGTCGCGGCAAACCAGCGCACCAGCAACCGCGCCAGCGGTCCGGGCAGGGGCAGATGCAGCAGGCGCCCCATCATCCGGCTCACGCGATTCTTGGGAACGTAGCGAAGATATCGGTACAACGTCGGTCCTCCGTGTTCAGACAGTGCAAGAGAAGGTGCAGGTATGGAAACTGTTGATCGCCCCCGTCCTGCGTCGGCGAACCCTCTCATTGTAGGAAATTGCCGGAAAGGCTCATCAGGGCGCGGCTCTTGCGGAGGAGAAGTGCATGAAACAGAGATTCCTTCCGCTCGTCCTGATCGTCGCCAGTCCTTTTCTTCTGACCGCATTTGCCTGCCCTTCCTCCTCCGGTCCTGCTAAAGCCCTTCCTGCGGCGGCGGCCAACGCCGAGAAGGGGGAGCCCGACTACGCAGTGTGGGCGGGGATCCTCCAGAGGAACTATGACCCGGCTGGCGGTATGAACTACGGCGCCTTGAAGAGCAAGGACCTCCCGGCCTTGCAGAAGCTCCGCGCCGAACTGGGCCGCGTCGACGTGAAGTCGCTCAACAAAGATCAGCAGCTCGCCTACTGGATCAACCTGTACAACGTGAACTCCTCCGCCATCGTCGCGGAGAAGTACCCGGTCAAGTCGATCCGGGACCTCTCGACGGACGCCATCAAGCGGCTGAATGTCTTCGACAAGGAGGTCGTCCCCTTCGGAAGCGGAATGATCTCGCTCAACACCATCGAGAACGCGCAGCTGCGCGAGGGCTTCCACGATCCCCGGATTCACTTCGCCATCAATTGCGCGGCAAAGAGTTGCCCGCCCATCCGCAAAGAGCCCTATGTCGGCGCCAAAGTGCAGTCTCAGCTCGACGACCAGGTGAAGACGTTTCTCAACGGACCGACCGGAATGAAGTTCTCCGGCAACACCGTCAACGTGACCAAGGTCATGGACTTCTTCAAGCAGGACTTCGAGGGCTGGGGCGGCGGTGCCGCAACGTTCTTGAAGAAGCATGCCTCTGAGGCGAACCGCAAGAAGCTCGACGCCGCCGGCGGGAACCTGAAGATCGCCTACGACGACTACGACTGGGCGCTCAACGACCGTCGTTGAGTAGCGCGATGCAGCGCTGTTGAGATCTCGATGACACATCCTCACCCGAGTTCCCTCTCCCCGCTGCGGCGGGGAGAAGGAACTCGATCGTGAGAGGCGTCGTGGGTGTGATTAGAAGCGGCGTGGAGCGAAAATCGTGGCGGACGCTTCGCGAACCAACGCCGCCGGCCGTGCCGGCCTCAGGATGCGGTGGGCTGTTGCGCGCCCGCGGTGAGCTCGGCGTACATCTTCTCGCGCACGCCGCCGGCGTTCATCTGGCACATCGGCACCATCTCTCCGTTGTAGGGGAGGCGGAACACGCAGGCGTCGAGGCGCGCGCGGCCGGTGTCGGTAGTGAGCTCGTCGGGGCTCATGAAGTGATGGCTGGTCAGCGTGAGGCCATCCACGCGGACCTTGCCGGCAGTGCCCTTGAGCAGGAGCGGCAGGAGAGAGGTTCCCAGTTCCTGCTTCAGTCGCGCGTTGACCCACCGTCGCGCCCGTCCGAAAAGAAAGCGCGGATTGCTCTTCAACATGCCGGCGCCACGCGCAGCCATCTCCAGCGGAAGGTCATCACGGAAAGCGACCCCGCCGAGCCCCTCGTTGAAAAACTCTTCCATGATGCTGATGTCGGTGGGCTCGTCCCGGATGAACTGGATCAGTTTTGGGCGGTCTGATCCTTTCGGCTGCACGGCCAGGATGGGAACGAAGCGCGTGCAATCGGGGTGGCCGAAGTGCATCGGCTCCGTGCCCGGGATATCGAGCCCGTAGGCGCTGGTGGCTTTGCGCACCTCGTCCCAGAGCTCCGCAGGCGTGACTCCCTGAAGATTTTTGCGCGTCCGGCCGACTTGCGCCAGAGGCTGAAAACTGATCAGCGAGAAGGCGTCGCGGTTGCGGATCAGCCAGCCGACGACATCGGAGACCTGCGACACGTTGTCGCGGGTGATGGTCATGGTCATGGCCGCGCGCAGCCGGCGACCGGTCGCTTTCCTGGCCTGCCGCAGCATTGCCGCGTACTCGTCGCGCAGCGGCATCAGCTCCACTTCTGACTTGGGAGAGCGATAGCCATCCCGGCCACGCTGGGTGATGTCGATGTGGATGGAGACTTCGGTGAGAAAGCCTTCCACCATGAGGCGCTCCAGCAGCCCGGGCTGCCGGCGGAAGGTGTCGCCATGCGTCATGAGCATCGGCACGATGCCGATGGAACGGGCGTAGCGGAGAATCTCCACCAGCTCTTCCGCCGGACGGAGGGTGACCTCGCCATCAGTGATCTGGACGTTGCTCTTCGGTCCCAGGCGGGCACGGAGCAGGTCGAGTTGATCGAGCACGGCGCGCAGAGGCATCGGCGGGATCTGGTTTGCTTCGCTGCCGAGGTAGCAGCCGGTGCAGGAGAAGTCGCATTTCGGCTGGATGCCGATGGTGGCGCCGCAGCCGGTCGCCTTGCGGCCCAGTCCCTGGCCTGCGATTTTCACCGAGGAGTCCAGCTCGGACCATCGTTCCGCCATCAGCGCCCGTTTCTCTGCAGTGACGGGATCGCGGAACAGCGACCATGCGCGGGACAGCGACAACGGTTGTCCGATCATGTCATCCGGAGGTGCGCAACCCTCCTTCCTCCTCAAGTTGAAAACGACTTGTGAATTCTACTGAATTGTCGCGAGTGGGAGCTGAGTCTCTCATAGTAGGAACCCCCTGACGGGGCAATGCGACCTTGGAGCCGGCGCGGCAGAAAGTCCTGGTGCGTGATCCTGGCGGAGCCTTGGGCAACCAGCGCCGCCGGCCGTGCCGGCCTTGCGTCAGGCCAGAGGCATCGCCGGGAGCACCGTCAGATTGCGAAGGTAACTGCGGTACGTCCACCAGGGGACGAAGGTCAGGCAATGGAGCAGTTCCGCAGTCATGGCCAGGTGCGCGCGGGTGCCGGCGGCGCGGCCCAGCTTGTCGACCTTGGAACGATGCCCCACTCCCTCCAGAACGCGGATGGCCGACGGCATCCCTCCCCGGGCGATCACTTCGTTGATCATGATCTCGATCTGGAATCCGTTGAGCTTCGATGGCGGAATCGCTTCGAAGACGCTCCTTCGCAGAGCGCGCAAGCCGGTGATGGGAGGCAGTCGAAGAAAGAGGGGATTCCGCAGCGGGCCATAGTCGATGATCCCGCAACACATGGCGAACGCCCCCTCGGCGACCGGGGCGATCAGCGACTGGAAGTGCCTCGGCTCGGCCCGGAGGATGTCGGCGTCGAAGAAGACGAGGAGCTCAGCACTGGAGTGCGCCACGCCGGTGGCCAGAGCGAGCGCCTTGCTGCCTTCACCACGCGAGGCCATCACTTCCGCGCCGGCGTCGCGGGCCGCGGTCGCGGTGCCGTCGCGGGAGCCGTCATCGATGACCAGCACGCGCCCGACGTTCGGCGCGGCACGCGCTGCGCGAACCACGGCAGCAATGGTCAGGGCTTCGTCTCGCGCGGGAATGACGATGTCGAAGGTCATGAGTCGCGCGCCATTGTAGAGGGGCCTGCCGGCCCGGCGTGGATGCGCGATGTCAGCAGAAAGAACCTACAACGATCGTTCCGAGAGAGCGAGCGGGCGTCTTCGCTATCTGGTCTCCATGAAAGTCTGAGCGGCTGCAATCACGTCCGGGTGGCGAAGGATGCGCCGGTGTCCCAGCCCGTTCGTGATCATGAGCTTCGCTCCCGGCCAGGCGGCGGCCAGCGTCCGGCCGAACCGCACCGGTACATCCAGATCGTCTTCGTCGTGAATGACCAACAACGGAGCGGTCATCCGTGGTGCCAGCGCGATGCCCCGCAGCTCCGACCAGCGAATGTCGAAGGTTCGTTCGATGTGCCGGGCCACGCGGTCGCCCAGATTGTCGGAGAGGCCGAGCATCGCTCCGAAAGCTGACGTGAAATATTCGAAGTCTTCCGGCGGTGCCAGGTAGACCAGGCGGCCGCGGAACGAGGGAAGGTCGCGCAGGGCCAGGTTCGTGGCGGCACAGGCGAAGGAGTGGGCGATGACTGCTGGCGCGTTCAGTTCCTCAATCAGTGTCCGGGTGATCGCTGCGAACTCCAGGAGGTTGCTCCGCCGCCCGCTGGAGTCGCCATGCGCGGGGAAGTCGGGTGTGACCACGCGGTAGCCCTGAAGAACCAGCGCGTCCGCGAGGGGACCGAGCTGCGAGCCGCGCCCTTCCCATCCATGCAGGAGAAGGATCGGCGGGCCTTCGCCGCGGCTCCAGATCATCACCGGCAGGCCGGCGACAGTCCTTCGTTCGGCATGGGCGGTGGCGCACCATTCCGACTCGGAGGCGGGGCGGGGCGGGTGGCGCGGCGTGAGAAACATCCGGGCCGCCAAGCGGGTGGCCAAACGGGGAGCAATCCAATCCAACGTATGCAGAACTCGACCGATGAGGCGTAGGGCCATGGGCACAGACCGAACGTTGGTAATGTTTTGAGGAAGGGCGGAGGCCTGAGAAGTGGACATGCGATTCCTTTCGTTTCAGGTTCGGGCGGAGGCGATGAGCTGCTCGAAGGAATGCAGGGCGCGCTTGCGTGCTCCAGGCATCTTCAGCAGGCGGGAGAAGTGGTGATAGGCCAGGGCGATGGAGTAGAGGTCATGAGCAAATTGCTCGGTGTCCAGGCCCTTGCGGAAATGGCGTTCCTTCACCGCGATGGCCGCGGCGCGCGCCAGAGTGGCCAGCCACTGGCGCTGGGTGGTGACCAGAAGGTCGCGGACGGAGCCGGGCTGATCGTCGAACTCGCTGGCGGCGGAGATGAAGATGCAGCCACCCGGCAGCGAGGCCTTGCTGGCCCAGTGGAACCATCCTTCGAACAGAGCTCTGACCCGTTCCTCTCCGCGCGGCTTCCGCAGGGCCGGAGCGACCACCACCTCGATGAAATGATCCACTGAGGAGCGAAGGACCTCCAGCTGGAGATTCTCCTTCGACTCGAAGTGGGCGAACAGCCCGCTCTTGGACATCCCCACGCTGCGGGCCAGCTCGCCGATGCTGAGCGCGGTCAGCCCCACCGTGCTGGCAGATGCCCGCGCCGTTTCCAGGATGGCCTCCCGAGTCTGCTGGCCCTTGCTCATGCCGACAGAATAGTACGAACGTTCGTTTTAAAACAAGCGGCACGGGCCCTCGTCAGGATCGCAGCCTTTTCGGAACACCGGCTTCCAGCGCAAATGCCACTACTCACCCGGCTCCTTCTGGTTCCCCATTCCTCCTCACGCGTGTACCGTAGCTCTCGGCTTTTGTCCGCCTGAGGAGAAAAAACGATGAGCATGCTCGCCAACGTCCTGATCGGTCTGGTGGCCTTCCTTCACCTCGGGTTTCTGGTCCTGGAGATGTTCTTCTGGAACAAGCCGCTGGGACGAAAGGTGTTCGCCCTCTCGCCCGAACTGGCCGAAGGCTCCGCGCCGCTGGCAGCCAACCAGGGTCTCTACAACGGCTTCCTCGCCGCCGGTCTGATCTGGAGCCTGTTCGGCGGCGATCAGGCCTTCTCCATCAAAGTGTTCTTCCTGCTCTGCGTGGTCATCGCCGGAATCTTCGGCGGTCTGACAGCGAAGCGATCGATCCTCTACGTGCAGGCCCTGCCGGGATTGTTCGCATTGCTGGCGACCGTGATGGCGCATCGCTGACGCTATGCGAGGACCGGTTCCTGCGCGCCCGTGATTCTGAGCGAAGCGAACGTAGCGCCGGCATCCTTGCCGGCCGTGGCGTCGGCTTCCAGCCGGCGCTACTGGGCGAGTTCCCGCGGGCAGGATGCCCGCGGCACGGCCGGCAGGGATGCCGGCGCTACGAGAGGCAGCGGCTCCTCATCGCGACTCGAGAAGCGCGCGCAATCGCTCCGGATCCGACACCGGCTCCTGACAGGCATAGCCGGTACAGAGGTAAGCCATCGCTTTCGTCATCTCGCGATGCTGCAGAAGAGGCAGGTCTGAAGACTCTGAGCCGGCGGCCAGCACGCGGTGCGGCAGATAGGTTTCGCCGATGACTCGCTGCAGGTTGCGGAACGCGTCGCTGGCAACATCTCCGGTGATGGCGAGTTCCTTCGGCTGGCCTGCGCGCCATTCCGCAACGCCGAGAAGAAAGCCAAACCCAGATGGATATTTTTCAGCGAGCGGCCAGATCGAGTCGAGGGTCTTGCCGGCCCTTTCCACCAACGACTCATTTCCGGTCAGCAGTGCAAGTCGGAGCAGGACTTCTGCGGTGACGGAGTTGGCACCGGGAGTGGCGTTATCGAAGAGATCCTTCGGACGCGTAATCAGTTTCTCAGCGTCGGCCGCGGTGTCGAAGAAGCCGCCGGCGGGATCGC
>JBKJQB010000144.1:0-4500 GCA_046594105.1 Thermoanaerobaculia bacterium | reverse complement strand
CGACGGTTCGCCGGATGGCGCGGGACCCTTCTGTCGCCCGCTGAAGCGGGCTTCGCTGAATCGGGTCGCTAAGTTCCCCCGGCTGAAGCCGTGGCTGAAGCCGGGGGCTACATTCTTTCGCCGGCTGCGCCGGCTGAAGCCGGGGGCTACAGTCTTCTGCCGCCTGCGCCGGCTGAAATCCGCTGGAGGCGCGCCGGCCTTATAATCCCGTCGTGAAGCGCGACGTCGCCTCGAACCCCCTCACTGAGCGGTACGCCTCGAAAGAGATGTCGTACCTCTTCTCCCCCGACTCCAAGTTCCGCAACTGGCGAAAGCTCTGGATCGCGCTGGCGGAGGCGGAGAAAGAGCTGGGACTTCCAATCACGGATGAACAGATCGCCGCGCTCAAGAAGCACGCGCTCGACATCAACTATGAAGAGGCGGAGCGTCGCGAGCGGGAGATCCGCCATGACGTGATGTCGCACATCTACGCCTACGGCCTCCAGGCGCCTTCCGCGAAAGGGATCATCCACCTCGGCGCGACCTCGGCGTACGTCACCGACAACGCGGACATCCTGCAGATGCGCGACGGCCTCGAGCTGATCAAGCGGCGCATCGTGACGGTGATGGCCCGGCTGCGCACATTTGCCTGGGAACGGCGCGGATTGCCGACCCTGGCCTTCACGCACTTTCAGCCGGCGCAGCTCACCACCGTCGGCAAGCGCGCCACGCTCTGGCTGCACGACCTGCTGCTCGACTACCGAGAGATCGAGTTCCGCATCGGGCAGCTCGCGCTTCTCGGCGTCAAGGGGGCCACGGGTACGCAGGCGTCGTTCCTCCACCTGTTCGAAGGGGACGAAACGAAAGTGATCCAGCTCGAAGCGCTGGTGGCCGCCAAGATCGGCATGCGGCAGAGCTATCCCGTCTCCGGGCAGACCTACTCGCGCAAGGTGGACGCGCAGGTGGTCTCCGCGTTGTCCGGGCTCGCGCAGTCGGGATCGAAGTTCGCCTACGACATGCGGTTGCTGCAGCACCTGAAGGAAATTGAAGAGCCCTTCGAAGAGGAGCAGGTGGGCTCCTCGGCCATGGCCTACAAGCGCAACCCGATGCGTGCGGAACGCATGGATGCGCTGGCGCGGCATCTGATCGTCAACGCGCTCAACCCCGCTCTTACTGCCGCGACGCAGTGGTTCGAGCGGACGCTGGACGACTCGGCGAACCGTCGCATCGCCATCCCCGAAGCCTTCCTGGCAGCCGATGCCATCGCCTTGATCTACGACAACATTGCGGCGGGATTTGTAGTGCATGAGGAAGTGATCGCGGCGAATGTCCGGCGCGAGCTGCCCTTCCTGATCACCGAGAACCTGATGATGGAGGGCGTGCGGCGTGGCGGCGACCGGCAGGTGCTCCACGAGCGGGTGCGCATTCACTCGCAGGCGGCTGCCGACCGGCTGAAATCGGGTGCTGCGGAGAACGACCTGTTCGATCGCATCGCCGGCGACGAGCTGTTTTCCATCGATCGCCGGGGAATCGACCAGCTCTCCCGCCCCGAGGATTTCACTGGTCTCTCCCGGCAGCAGACCGAGCGCTTTCTGTCTGAGGACATCGATCCGATCCTGACGGTCGAGCATGCGCTCATCGATGTAGAGAGCGGCGAGGTGCGGGTGTGAGACGCACCATTGTCTCCGTGGTCCTGTTCCTGGGCTACGCCTGCACGACCGTTGCTCCGCCTCGCCAGTTGCCGGAGACGATGCAGGGAATGGCCAGCTGGTACGGGCAGGAGTTCGCCGGACGGACCACAGCGAATGGCGAGATCTTCGATCCGCTGCTGCTGACCGCGGCGCATCGCAGCCTGCCGTTCGGGACCATCGTGGACGTGGTGAATCCGGCGACCAGCCAGACGGTGCGCGTGCGCATCAACGATCGCGGTCCGTATGTGGGAAAGAGGGTCATCGACCTGTCGTATGCGGCAGCGCAGAAGATCGGGCTGGTGGAGCCGGGCAGCGGAAACGTGCGGATGACCGTGGTGCGCATCGGCAAAGGGGAGCGGGAGCCACCCGCGCCATACAGCGTGATCGTGGCCAGTCAGTCGCCCAATCTTGCGCCGCCGTCGGATGTACCGGCCGTCGACTTTCCGCTTCCTGCGGCCGTCTCATCGACGACGAGGTCAAGCCCGAGCGCTGCGACGGAGGTGACGGTGGATCGGATCCAGGTGGTCGAAGAGCACGCCGGACAGGAGACGCATCGTCAGGTGTCGGCGGACGGCAGGACCATCGAGAACATCCCGGTGATCGCGCCGGTGCCGGTGGAAACGCGGAGGCAGGTCGCCGCCGACGGCCGGACGATCCAGGCGGTGCCTGTGGACGGAAATGGCGTGCAGGCCGGTCAGGGAAAGCCGGATCCTCTGGTGGCTGCCGAGCGAATGCAGGTGACCATCAGCGCTCCGGGACACAGCGCCGCCGCGCGTCTCGATGCGTCTGCGCAGCGCAACGGAGGGCCGGTGACCTCGGCACGTGCTCTGTCACGCTTCGTCGTTCAGGTGGGAGCGTTCGCCGATCAGAAGAATGCGGTGGCTCTGCAGACGCAGCTTCGGCAGGCAGGGTTCGACTCCCACATCGATGTCCACGCTCCTCTTCACCGCGTGCAGATGGGACCGTTCGACAAACGCGAGCAGGCCATCCAGATCCGCGAGCGGCTGGAAGTGGCCGGCCTGTCCGCGATGATCATTTCCGCGCAGTAGGCGGTGCTGAAACGCACTTGGAGATGACACCGGCGTTCGCGATCTCCGTGATCGAGTTCCTTCTCCTCGCCGCAGCGGGGAGAAGGTGCCGAAGGCGGATGAGGGGTCCACTGCGATTCGAAAGGGAGACCACTCACCCCCGCTTCGCGGACCCTCTCCCCGCTGCGGCGGAGAGAGGGGGCATGTTGGTGGAGTGGGTTTTCGCCCAGATCAAAAAATCGGGCTCGCGGCGTGATGTTGGGTGAGGAACCGCCGGATTAACTCAGCTCTGACTCGGCGAAGAAAAACGCGATCTCGATGGCGGCGTTCTCGTCGGAATCCGATCCGTGGATGGCGTTCTGCTCGATCGACTCGCCGAATTCTGCGCGGATCGTTCCTTTGTCTGCCTTCTTCGGATCGGTTGCTCCCATGAGCTGGCGGAGCTGCGTGACCGCGTTGTCGCGCTCGAGGGCGGCTACGTAGACGGGACCGGAGGTCATGTAGCGGACCAGGTCGCCGAAGAAGGGACGTTCGCGATGGACGCCGTAGAAGCGCTCGGCCTGGCCTTGCGCCAGGGCCACTTTCTTGAGTCCCAGAATGCGGAAGCCTTCGGCCTCCAGACGGCTCATGATCTTGCCAAAACTGGCTTTGCGGACGGAGTCGGGTTTGATAATGGTGAAGGTGCGGTTGGCCATAGGGGGGCGGATTATACCGATGTGGGGCAGGGGGGAAGGAACCTCCTTCGGTGGTGCTGGGCGAGCCCCGCCGGCAGGATGCCGGCGGACCGGCCGGCAGGGATGCCGGCGCTCCGAGAGGCGGACCGACTCGCCCTTAGGAGTCTGCGCGGGAGAACTTCTCGGAGCGTGATCTTGGCGGAGCCTTGGGCAACCAGCGCCGCCGGCCGTGCCGGCTTAGATCGGCTTCATCACCAGGCCGAGCTCGCGCGTGCCCTCGGCGTCGAGGGGAACTCCCTCATCGCGGCAGATGATCTGGCTCGTCAGTCTTGCTCCGCGTGGAATCTGTACGCCGTGACTGACGATGCAGGATTCCAGCTCGGCGTCGGCCGGGACATGGCAGTCGTCCCAGATCACCGAATCGCGCATGGTTCCTTCGATGACGCTGCGCTCTCCGACGACGCTTTGGGCCATGGTTCCGGCGATCCGCGCGCTTTCATGAACCAGCGAATCCGCGCTCACCTTCGTCCCCTTTGCCGGCGGCAGCGTTCCGTTCACGCTCTGCGCAAGCAGGGCTCGCGAGGCGCTCATGTAGCGCTGCGGCGTGCCGATGTCGAACCACGAGCCGTCGTCGACGACCCCGGCCACGGTCTCTTGTCCGCTGGCGATGAGCGGCATGTAGACCTCGTCGACGATGCCGGAAAAATCCTTGTCCGGAAGATGCTGGAAGATGCGCGCGCTGATCAGATGCGAGCCGGCAAACATCAGGGCCTCGCCGTCACCCTTGCCGAACCCGGTGATTTTTCCGTCGCGGAAGTAGACGGCGGTGAAACGGTCGCCAGTGGGCGGATGACGCAGGGTCAAAGCCGCGATGGCGTTGCGGCCTCTTCGAGCAGCCTTCAGCGCCTCGACCGGTACCACCTGAATGGTGTCGCCGTTGACGAGAAAAAAATCGCTCTCGTTCTCCAGAAGATGCCGCACGCGCCGGACGCCGCCGCCCGTTCCCAGGATCTCCGCTTCGTAAGAGAACTCGAACGTGGCCTCGCCCGCGTAATGCGCGCGCAGATAGGTCTCGATCGCTTCGGGCAGGTGATGGACGTTGACCACAAAGTCGCGGACACCGGCTGC
>JBKJQB010000089.1:0-29039 GCA_046594105.1 Thermoanaerobaculia bacterium | reverse complement strand
TGCCGGAGCTGCGCTTGTTGTACAGCCAGCCGTCGATGGTGACGGTCTCTCCGACATGCCGGGGAAGCTCTTTGATCCGAAGGTCGCTCATCAGGGCTGGCGATTATAGGGGAGAGGGAAAGGGGGGGGACGGCACAGACAGGAGTGTCTGTGCCACACCACCACGAATGAGCCAATTGAAGCGGCTCAAGTGAACGGTTTCAAGGAGCCGACGATGGGGGCGGCCAGAGAACGCAGCTGGCGAAATCGTGGCGGACGCTTGGCGAACCAACGCCGCCGGCCGTGCCGGCTTCACCCCATGCGCGACAACGCCGCTGCGATCTCGCGCGTTTCGCCGAGAATCGCGGTCAGCTTCGTGTCGAAGCGCTGGACCTTGTCCCATTCTGCTTCGTAAAAGCGCTGGTACGGCTCGAAGGCGGAGGTGATGCTGCGGAGCATGCGATCGATCTCAGTCTTCGACTCGCGTGTCAGCGACTCGCGCATGTGATCGCGGAGCTCCTCGATCCGTTGCTTGAATTCGGTCTTGGCCTTGCTGCGTTTGTACGGGAGGATGAGGAAGCTGGTGACCAGGAGCATGGTGGCGGCGGTCAGGCCGGTGACGTCGAGGGCCATGCTGCTGACCGCCGTGGTGAACAAGTACCCCAGCCCCAGCGCGCCGGCACCGAGCCCGAAGGACTGGAAGACGCCGCGCATGGCGGTATCGATGATGCGGCGGCTCTCCACGTTGACGTCGTATCCGTTGAGGCGTTGCTCGGCCATGGTACGGATGCGGGTGTAGACCTCTTCGCGGTTGTAGGCGAACTCCCGGCCCACCCGCCCGATCACGTCGGGATTGCGCGACTGCGCATCGACGCGGCGATGAAACGCTTCCACCGTGTCGTTCCAGAGCTTCATGTTTTCGCGGACCAGCCAGTCCACCGACTCCTGGATGGTCACATCGATGCTGCTCTTCCAGCCCTGAAAGACCTGTCTCTCGAACTCCTCACGGAAACGAAGACTGTCGCGAAGCAGGAGCACGTGCTGGATGCGCACGTAACGATCGAGGAAATCGGTGCCCCGACGCTCCAGGTCCATCATCAGGTTGTCGATGCGGATCGTGAACTGCTGGAAGTTCGACTCCAGATCGCCCCGTGCGCGCTCCAGTTGTTCGGTGACGGCCTCGATGCGCTGCTTGTCGTCGGAGAGCACCGTCTGCCGCGACTCAATCATCACGAACTGCTTGCGGGCCATGCTTTCGATGGTGTCCAGTGGCGCCTGCAGCTTGAGTCGCACCCGCTCCTTCTCCGAGAGAACCTTGTGGATGTAGTCCTCCAAGGCCTCGAACCGGCTCCGGGTCCACTCGCGGGGGGTGGCATTTCCCAGCTTCGACTCCAGCGCCAGTTTGCCGGCCACCGGAAAAATGGTCGGGTCGAACCCGAAAATCGTCCGGGTGTTCGTTTTCAAATAGTCGAGCACCTCATCGATCTCCGCGTCGCTCTTGGTGTCGATCTTGTTCAGTACGAAGATGATTTTCTTGCCCCACTCGCGGATGTATTCGAGAAACTTGCGCTCCGACTCGGAGAGCGGCCGGTCGATGGAGGTTACGAACAGCACGAGGTCGGCGCGGGGAATGAAGTCTTCGGTGATCTCCTGGTGCCGCTGGACGATCGAGTTGGTTCCTGGCGTATCAACCAGGGTGATGTTGCGGAGGAACTCGACCGGATAGAACTGCTCGAGGACGAAGTCCGAGAGCTGCTTCTGCGACGCAGCCTCCCCATAACGGAGGATGGAGATCCGGTCGTCGACCGGAATGGGCCCTTCCGTTCGCAGCTTCGCTCCGAAGAGGGCATTGATCATCGAGGACTTGCCGGCGTTGAACTCCCCGACGATCACGATGGTGAAGAGGTCTTCGAGGGTGGTCAGCAGCTCGTCGACGCGCCGCCGCTCGTCGGACTGCTCGTGCTCCAGCGTCTCGCGCAGTTCCACCAGCAGCCGGTGCTCGCGACGGAGCAGGGCCTGCACTTCCGTGTCGACCACTGTGTCAAAAATGCCGGGCATGGGGAAAAGGGTACTCGAAGGTCATGCCACCGTCTGGGCAGCTCGCATTCACCGATCAGCGCGGAGCATCGGTGCGCGGAACTCTGACCGCCAGAGACTGGGGGACGGTGGTGATCACCAGAGGGGTCTGGAACGTCACCACCTCACCATCGACGCCGACGTCCAGCTGCCTGCGGGGAGACTGCATCTTGATCCCCGCAGTGCGGAAGGAACGAAAGCCGGGTGCTTTCCTCACTCGCCCGGCGAGATAGTGAGCCATGAACGACATCAGGACCAGCCGCGGCACATGCGGGAGCCAGTACACCGACAACCTCCCCTCCTCCAGTCCCGTTCTGGGAGCCTCGATCCCCATGCGGGAAAGATCGTAAGAGTTGTTCGAGATCATCAGCACGTGAGTCCGCACCACCTCGTGGTGGTACGCGCTGTCGAGGGTCACGGCGATGTGGGGGTATTTCTGCAGCGTGGACCAGGCCGCGTACAGGCGCGCCTTCCATCGAGGATAGTCGCGTCCTTTCGCCTCGCGTTTGGCGACCAGTTCGGGGTACAGGCCCATGGAGATGTTGTTCACGAAGAAGCGGTCGTTGATGCGCGCAGCATCGATCTGCTTCACGGTGCCACTGACCACCACCTCCAGCGCCTCCCTCCACGGCAGAGGAATCCCCAGATCTTTGGCGAAGTGATTGTAAGTCCCCACCGGAATGACGCCGAAGACCGCCTCCGTGTTGATCAGTGCCTGGACGACCGTATTGATGGTGCCGTCACCGCCGGCGGCCACAAAAAGGCGCTGCCCCTCGTTCAACCGCTCCCGCACCAGCGCGGCGCAGTCCAGTTCCTTGGAGACCTGGACCACCTCCAGACCCTTCTGTTCCGCCTCCGCTTTCAGAGCGGTCAACTCGGCCGGGGAGAGCTTCGCCCCGGAAGAGGGGTTGAAAAACATCAAACCTTTTGAGCTGGGCAATTTCAGCTCCGGATGTGGCGTTTTTGACGGCGCATTATCAGATCGTCCTACCCATGAGGCCCCGATGAAATCTTTCGCGATCGTACTGTTCGCTTTGCAGACTCTCCTGCCCACGCTCTCCGCCGCGGATGCGCCGCGAGAGTGCACTTTGTGCGCCGGAGCAGTCTCCGATCTCAAGACCATTCCCGCAACACCCGTGCCGCTGCTGGCCAGTGTGACCGTCGCGGACTTCCCGGCGGCGGGGACAGCGATCGACGCCTTTCCCGCTGCCGTCAAGAGCCGGATGACGGTGATGGTCTCCTACCCGATCGGAGCGGACAGTCCCGATCCGCTGGCAGACGTCGAGTCGAAAACCAGACTGATTGTTGACTGGGCGCGCCTGCATGGCCCCTTCGATGCCATCGGCGTCTCGGTTGCCGGCGCCGATGCCGCCACCTACGGTTATGCCATCAAGCGTCTGGCAGTCCTGACCCAGGGACAGGTTGCAGCCGCGCGGATCGTGCTGCCCGCCGTCAGCACGGAGATCCTGACCGCACTCTACGAGACCGGTGCGCAGTCCTATCTCGATGTTCTCCTCGTCGGCGGCGAGGACGTGAAGCGAACCGCCGCCTTTCTTCTGGAGAAGGATCCCGCCAAAAAAGTGTGGGCCATCGTGGAAGCGAAATCGCCGAATACTTTCTACGACCTCGGTCGCGCCTTCAGCGAGGGAGCCACCCGCGCCTACCTGTCCATCCCTGCGGACGCTGAGACGCTGACCTCCCTGGCCAGCTTCGATCGCGCTCTGATCGGTGAGTATGCTTTCGATCCCAGCTCTCGAGCCGAGTCTCTGGACAGCAAGGGAAGCAGACTGGCCGACCCGGTCCTCACCTTCGTCCGTGGAGAGGATCTTCGAACCCTGGTCATCCCCCGAGGAGAGGCCGGGGCCTCGACCATCGCTTCCCTGCCCGGTGATTTCTACATCAGGCCACGCAGGGTCGACGCCAGCGGAGATCGGGAGATCACGGATGTCGGCAGGAAGAACGGCCGCTTCCTGATCGGGATTCAGCCCGTGCGGAAGCCGTTCGCTCTGACGGTGGAGCATAACGACAAGCCGCAGGCGAATGTCACAAAAGAGGCCCTGGACGTGGCCACCCAGCGCGGCATCACCGTCGAGGAAATCATCCGGAATCACCAGTCCTATAAGTCGTATCAGGACTCGATTCAGCCGCGCTACATCGCCCGCGATACCACCAAGTTGCGTTTCACCATGCAGGGTGGCGAAGCGGTGGAAGCTACTATTGCCGGAGACTATTTCGCCGATCCTCAGGGTCGTGCCGACTGGGTCTGGCAGGACTTCTTCCTGAACGGCGTGCGGTGGAAGTACGGGAAAATCCCCGAGCTGCCTCTGATCCAGCCGGAGAAGGTCACGCAGCTGCCTCTCGATATTCATCTCACCAACGAATATCGCTACCAGTTGATCCGCGAAACCGGCGTGGCCGGATACAAGACCTACGAAGTGCGCTTTGATCCTCCTGCGAAGGCACCTGCCGGACTGCCTCTCTACCGAGGCACGATCTGGGTCGACCAACGCACCTGGGCCCGCGTCAAGCTGTCGATGATTCAGCTCAATCTCGCAGGCGAGATCCTCTCCAACGAGGAAAACGTGACGTTCCAGCCCTTCGCCCGCGAGTCCCACACTCCGCTTACCGCTGCGGAGGTCGCCACGACCGACCCTCGAGAAATCCTCTGGTTGCCGCTCGAGGTGGGAGCGCAGCAGGTGATCTCCGCCGCGGGACGCGCCAGCGTGGTGCTGCGGTCCACGACCTTCACCGACTTCAGGATCGATCCGCAGGAGTACGAGGCTCGTTTGAAGGAAGCCTCGGCCTCCGACGCACGGATGGTCCGCGAGACCAGAGGCGAGCTCCGGTATCTGGAGAAGACAGCCACCGGCGAACGGGTGGTCAAGGAGGGGTTTGAGACTTCCCGGAAGTTTCTCCTCGGCGGCATCCATCACGACGCCGGCCTGCAGTATCCGGTGGTGCCGTTGGGCGGGATCGACTACTTCAACTTCGATCTGTTCCACAAAGGCATCCAGGCGAACGTCTTCTTCGCCGGTGTGATCATCGCCGCCAACGTCACCAACCCGAACGTGGCGAACACGCGAACCAACGTCGGCCTCGACTTTTTCGGGATCGCCGTGCCCACCACCAACGCCATGTACCGCAACGGCCGGGAGCAGCTCGGCGAGTCGGTCAAGACGCTTCCCGCTTCGCTCAGCCTGCGAGCCGGCCACTCCTTCCTCCAATTCGGAAAGATCGACGCATCGGTGGGCGTTTCGCACCTTACCTACCAGCGCAGCGAAGACACCGCGCCCTCGTTTGCGGTGCCTGCCGATACCTTCGTCATCAGCCCGTCGATTGATGCTCAGTACGCGAGGTATGGGTACACCATCGCAGGTTCGTACTCCTACAGTCGCCGCACCTCATGGAAACCGTGGGGGTTTCTCTCCGAGTACAACCCCAACCAGAAGAGCTTCACCGACTACGGAGTCTCGCTGGCGAAGAGTTTCTATCTTCCGAAGTTCCAGCGGATCGGGGCCGACGTGAGTTACCTGGGCGGCCAGCGTCTGGACCGATTCTCGAAGTACGAGCTCGGTTTCTTCGGCACGCGGCGCATTCATGGGATCCGATCGGGATCGGTCCGTGCGGAGAAAGCGATCATCGCCCATCTCTCGTACGGTTTCGTATTTTCGAACGCCATCCGCATGGAGGCTTTCTACGATCACGGAATGCTGACGGACAAACTGGCGGGCTACCGCAATGAACCTTTCCAGGGAATCGGCCTGGCCGGACAGACCGTCGGCCCGTACGGAACTCTATTGCGACTGGATCTCGGGAAAATGGTCGGACGCAACGCGCAGCAAGGCTTCGTGGCCAACGTGGTGTTCCTGAAATTGTTCTAGGCCGGCACGGCCGGCGGCGCTGGTTGTCCAAGGCTCCGCCAAGATCACGCTCCAAGTCGTTCTGCCGCGCAGGCTCCTAGGAGGAGAGTCCCGCTTTCAGTCCCGTTTCTAACGGTCAATCGCTGCGACACCCGCAGCGCCACCGCAGCTAAATGACGCGTACGTGTGTCATCGCAATCAGAGGCCGAACGTGGCTGGGGCGAAATCGTGGCGGACGCTTTGCGAACCACCGCCGCCGGCCGTGCCGGCTTCTGGTTGCTGGTTTCAGCTACCGGCTGACGATGGTCTGGTCGTTCGAGCAGCAGTCGTTGACGGCGCTCAGCAGACGACTGAGTTCCACCGGCTTTCGCAACACCGCGGAGACCGACTTGCTCAGGCCGTCCAGCACGCCTTCGGGTGCGCCAGTCAGAACGATCACTCGACGGAGCGATTCAGGCTGTTCTCGCTCCAGCACGGCGAGCAAGGTGGTCCCGTGCACATACGGCATCGTTAGATCGAGAAGAATTGCCGCGTAGCGGTGGCTCTTGATTTTCTCCAGCACCTCACGCCCATTCGTCGCTTCGTCGATGCCGTATCCCGCCTTCGAGAGTGCCGCCGCGCACAGCGCGCGGATCGCCGGGTCGTCGTCCGCGCAGAGAACCTGAGGCACAGCCGGCTCGGGGGTGCTCCCAAAGGTACGACGTAGCCGCGACGCAAAATGACTCAACCCCTCAGAAAATGTGCGTGTCGTCATCAGTGCCTCATCCGTAGCAAGACTCGAACCGAGAGGGTAAAACGAAAACGCCCGGCAGGCGCCGGGCGTTTCTGATTGCCATTGGAGAAAAGCTGCTCAGGGAACGGGATTCGGGTTCTGCGTGTAGAAGTCGACCGAGCCGATCTCGGTACCCTGGCCCTGTCCGTTGATGGCTCGTACGGTCAGCCGGTGACGGGCGTTGCTCAATTTTGACGTGTCCATCGTGAAGCGCCAGCCGGAGTTCGCACTGTTGAACAGGTAGGGAAACTGTTCGGCGACGTCGGGCCGTGGATATCCGAGCTGGGCCTGACCGACGGTCAAGCCGTCGACGATGATCGACAAAGCCGTCAGCGCACCGGTTTCTGACAACGTCCAGCCCTGGAACACGACATTGCCCTTCACGTAGTCGAAGGATGTAGGAATGTCGATAAAGCCGATCGCAGAGAAGACGCGATCCTCGGCGCACTGGAAGAACACCGGGATGCCCTGGGGACCAGGCAGTTCGGTGAACGTCTGCTGCTGATCGCCGACGCGGACCTTCAGGATGTGATGGCCCGGCCGGACTCCCAGCGCGAGCAGCGCGCCGACGTCCATGGTGAACAGGTAGCCCGAGCGCGGAGCGTCCGGATAGTTCGGATAAAAGCGCTCCACGTCATAACGAGGTAGCCCGTAGCAATTGATGTAGCTGCCGAAGATGTTGCTGAAGGAGCAATCGTCGGTCGAGTACTGACGAACCCCGTCGATCATGAGCTCCGCGTAAGCCACCCTGCCTGTATTGACGCGGGTGCCCAGATCCAGAGCCCATCCGCGCACCGGTGTGATGTGCGATTGCGGGTTGATCGCCGGCGAGACGATGGGAATCACTCCGCATCTGGTCCCGTAGAGGACCGCGTCGCGCTTGGGCTCATCGACAAAGCCGAACGGCTTGAGGTTGCCCTCTTCGTTGAAGGTTTGTACCTGGCGCCGCCCAATCAGGCTGGAGACCCCGAGGCGGTCGGTAGCACGCACTTCCAGCAGATGCACGCCGTCAATCAGCCGGGTGGTGTCGACATTGGCGATGAATCCACTGAACAACGCGCCCGGGAAATCGGGAAACGTGTTGCCGACGTCCGGCCTGGCGTCTCCGTAGATGGCTCCCTGAACGATGCCGCCATCCATGTACACGTCCACGCGACCCACGCCGTCGGTGTCCGCAGCCCAGCCGGTCACCGGGAACGACCCGTTCGCGTTGTAGATCCCACCGGCATCCGGGATGTCCAGGTGGCCGAAGGGCGCCTGGTTGATCGTGTTGTCGATGTTCACGGTCCTCTGGCCCAGCAGGATCACCTGGCCGTTCGAAAGGATTACGCGAGCCTCGACGGTATGCGGGCCGTTAGGAAAGCGGCTGGCCAGCACTCCGATCTGGAACCCCGGGGCTGTGTTGTGAACCCCCGGATAGTTCGGATAGGCCTCCACCACGTCGATCCGTGGCAGGCCGGTATTCGCGTTCGCGACAAACTGGTTGTCGACGTAGATCGAGATCTTGGAGATCTGACCGGGATCGAGCGCGAATCCCTTGAAAAAGATAACGCCTGACTGTGTGACTGAACCGTCAGGCGTGTCCAGTGCCCCGATGAAATCCTGCGCGAAGAGCGCCGGAGCGCTTGCCAGAATGGCGAGAATCAGGCCGCGGGTAACCCATCTCCACATAACCCCAACCTCCAACCCGAAATGACCTTGTCCGATTACTGAAGGATCGATGCGGCGAAACCCCGATCCTCGTTTGTTTTGCCGAGTTTATACTAGGACGGTGTCTTCTTCAAATATCGTTGCGTCCGTTACCCTCGCCGACATCCGCTCCGCCGCGGACCGGATCCATCAATATGTCCATCGTACTCCCCTTTTGCACAACCAGTCGATTTCGGAAAAAGCGGGGGTCGAGGTCAGGCTGAAGTGCGAGAACCTCCAGCGCGCAGGATCCTTCAAGGTGCGGGGAGCGATGAACGCCCTGCTGCAGATCGATGAGAAGTCTCGACGGTATGGAGTGGTCGCTTTCTCCTCTGGAAACCACGCGCAGGGAGTGGCGCTGGCGGCACGAACCCTCGGGATCCCGGCCACCATCGTCATGCCCGAGGGCTCCGTGGCATCCAAGGTCGCAGCCACCCAGGCCTATGGTGCGACGGTGGTGACGGCCGGCGTGACCGCGGCGACCCGCGACACGGTGGCCCGGGAGATCGCCGGGAAAAGCGGGGCGGCCATCGTCCCGCCATTCGACGACGAGCGAATCATCGCCGGCGCAGGAACCGTCGGGCTGGAGATCGTTGAGGAGTGGCCCGAGGTAGAGACCATCCTGGTTCCCCTCGGCGGCGGTGGTCTCCTCTCGGGCGTGGCCATCGCTGCGACCTCTCTCCGTCCAGCGATTGGCGTCTTCGGTGTCGAACCGAAGGCCGGCAATGATGGGGAGCAGTCATTCCGGAGCGGGGTGATCGTCACCATCGATCCTCCGAAAACCATTGCCGACGGCGCTCGGACACTCGCCATCGGCCAGCGAAACTTCGCCATCATCCGGGAGCGCGTACGCGATGTGGTCAGCGTGACCGACGATGTCCTTCTCGAAGCGGTCAAATTTGCGATGTACCGCACCAAACTCGTGATCGAGCCGACCGGGGCACTCGGAATCGCTGCGTTGTTCGCCGGCTTGATCGATCCCGGCAAAAAGACTGCAATCGTCCTCAGTGGCGGCAACCTCGACTTCAGCCTGCTCTGCGGATGAAAGCTGCATTCAGAAAACAGGCGGCGTGCGATCCCCCGGGATACCGACCGACTCTCTATCCCCTGACCCGATCGACGAATCCTTCGACGACCCTTCCATGACCCTTCCATGACCGGCTCTCTTTTTGGCGACGCCCCAGCCTCTCAACCGACAGCTCGTGAAGACGCGCCGCTGCCCGAGCGCGTTCGTCCCGGCACCCTGGCTGACATCGTGGGACTGGAAGAGCTTCTGGGAGAGGGCCGGTTTCTTCGCGCGGCCATCGAAAGCGATCGGATCCCCTCCATGATTTTCTGGGGCCCGCCAGGGTCGGGAAAAACCACCCTGGCGCGGATCATCGCGAAAAGCACGCAAGCCCGATTCGTCACTTTTTCCGCTACCTCCGCCTCCATCAAAGACATCCGCACTCTGATGGAGGAGGCGCGGAAAGGGCGAGCCTCTCGTGGGTCGAAAACCATCGTGTTCATCGACGAGATCCATCGATTCAACAAAGCGCAGCAGGACGCTTTCCTGCCCTATGTCGAGGCGGGCGACATCGTGCTGATCGGCGCGACCACCGAGAATCCCTCGTTCGAGGTCAATTCTGCGCTGCTCTCCCGATCGAAGGTCGTGGTCATCCCGGCCCTGGACCGCTCTCAGGTTCTGACCATCCTCCGTCGAGCCCTGGACGAGCCATCCGTGCGGAAGGTGGGCCTGACTTTCACCGAGGACGCCCTCGACTTCATGGCGGCGACATCGGGCGGCGACGCACGCCAGGCTCTCAACTCGCTCCAATTGGTGCTGGAGACTGCTCCGCGCGATGGCCGGGCAGTCGATCGCATCAGGACTTCGGAGACCCTCCAACGTCGATCGCTGATGTACGACAAAGGCGGCGATGAGCACTACAACATCATCTCTGCGCTGCACAAATCGATTCGCAATGGCGATGGCGACGCCTCGGTCTACTGGCTGGTGCGGATGCTCGAAGGCGGTGAGGACCCGATGTACATCGCCCGGCGCCTCGTCCGTGCCGCTTCCGAGGACATCGGCAACGCGGATCCTCAAGCTCTCGTGCTGGCCATCGCGGTGCAGCAGACCGTTCACTTTCTCGGGATGCCGGAGGCAGGCGTGGCCCTGGCGCAGCTGGCCACCTACCTTGCGGCGTCGCCGAAGTCGAATGCGGTCTACGCCGGTTACGGAAGTGCGGTGAGGGAAGTGCGTCAGGGCGACAACCCGCCGGTCCCGCTCCCCATCCGCAACGCTCCGACCGGATTGATGAAGGATCTCGGTTACGGACGGGACTACCAGTACGCGCACGATTTCGAGGATCAGACCGCAGCCATGGAGTGTTTGCCGGAACTGCTTGCCGGCCGCCGTTTCTACGAGCCGAAAGATGCCGGATTTGAAGTGGAGATCAAGGCGCGCCTGGAGCGGATGCGGGCTGCGAGAAAAAAGAAATGACGGTGGAACGCCGGGCCGCTACTCGTTCAGAGCGTTCGCTTCCGGCGCCCGTATGGGACGCGGCTTCCGATCCTCTCCGACGTTGACATAGACGACCTGCGCTTC
The DNA here is from genome assembly GCA_046594105.1 of Thermoanaerobaculia bacterium. Taxonomy (GTDB): domain Bacteria; phylum Acidobacteriota; class Thermoanaerobaculia; order Gp7-AA8; family Gp7-AA8; genus JBDSGC01. Next base: position 18,076 of record JBKJQB010000089.1, on the reverse strand, counting down.
GGTCACCAGAAACTTCGTCGACGGATCGCCCTGCCGGATCGCCTCGACCACGACTTTGGTGGTGATCGAGGTGTTCCCGATCTTCAGCGTCTCGGTCCAGAAGCTGACCAGGTCGCCCACGAAGACCGGCTCGTGGAAGACGATCTTGTCCATCGAAACGGTGACCATGAGCTTGCACCCCTGCCGGCGGGCTTCGATCGCCCCCGCCTGGTCGACGAAGGAGAGGATGACACCGCCGAAGATGGTCCCGTGCGCGTTGGTGTCCCGCGGCATCATCAGGACGCGGATGGCCGGCTCATCCCACTTCGCTGCGATTGTGGTCATGCGAAATCGCCCGGGATGAAATCCTCACGGCCAGGGGTCTTCGCGGAGCGGTCGCTGAACGGAACCACCGTCAAACGCACTACATCCCCGCCTGAGGCTGCGGCTGCGATTGCTGCTCGAGGAGTTTGCTATTGATGTCCACGGAGGAGTCCTTACGCAGGCGCTGCAGGAGCGTGGTGCGAAGGCTGCGGGCCTGCTGCTGACGGAGAGCCTCCGCGTATGCGGTCTTCCCTTCGTCGGCGGTCTTCGAGTCGATTTTCTTCTGTTCCAGCACCTGGAAGGCCACCGCTCCGTCGCCCACGGCAACCGGACCTTTCAGTTCTCCGACATTCGCAGCCATGGCGGCATCGACCAGTTTTGAAGTGTCGCCACTCAGCCCGCTGATGGTGCCCTGACGGGACACCGTGGTCTCGGCGGAAGTCGCTCCGATCTTTGTGGCCAATGCGTCGATCGAAGGAGCCGGCAGCGCCTTGGCCAGTCTCTGCACCACTGCGTCACGGGCCTTGGCCAGACGCGCGTCGCTCTCCACTTTGGGCCGGATGTCCTCCAGTGCGGAGACGCCTGCGGGGCGCACTCCGAACAGGTACGGGATGGCCGGTCCGCGTTGCGTTCCGATGATGTCACCGACGTCGCCCTGCTTGGAGGCGAAGGCCCATGAGGTCAGGGCCGGATTGCTGCCGATGCCGAGCACGGCCTCCCCTTTGGAGAACCACAACGTGTCGTTCGAGCTCACTTTGTCATTGGCCAGCGCGCTGAAATCGGCGGGCGTCTTCGGTTTCGACTGCTTGATCTTCGCGGCGATGGCAGTGATCTGGTCGCGCGACTGATCCTTCGCGGTCTGCTCGGCCATCTGTGAGGCCAGCGTGCCCCGGACTTCCTCGAAGGTGCGGTATCCCGCCGGTTTTCGCTCCAGCACCTTGATGATGTGATAGCCGAATTCCTTGGTCCGGATCGGTTCGCTGATGGTGTTCAGCGGCATGGTGAAGGCCGCCGTGTCGAACGGTTCGACGGTGACCCCTCGATCCACGAATCCCATGTCTCCCCCATTTCCGGAGGAAGAGGGATCGCCGGAGTTGTCCTTGGCCAGCTTCGCGAAGTCGGCTCCGGCGCGAAGCTGCCTGACGATCGCACCGGCCTTCGCTTTGGCGGCTGCATCGATGGCCGGAGCGGCCGAGGGATCGACTTTGAGGAGGATGTGGAGGATGTGAGCGGAGTCCGGCCGCTTGAAGTCTTCGCGTGAGGCCTCGTAGCGCTTGCGCAGGTCGGCGTCGCTGGGAACGATCTGAGCCCGGAGGCGCGCCAGATCCGCCACCAGGTACTTCACGTCGCGCTGCTCTCCGTGTGTGTAGTCGGACTGGTGAGTCCGGTAGTAGGCATCGACCTCCGCCGGCGTCACCGTGAGGGTCGCCGCCTCCCGATTGGCGGGCAGCAGCACGTACTTGATCCGCGCGTTTTCGCTGATCCGGCGATACTCCGACTCTGCCGACTTCGGCGAGATCACCAGCGAATTTGCCAGGGTGCTCTCCATCTTCTGGAGAGTGATCTCCCGCGCCAGCTCATCCTCGAACTCCGACGCCGACTGGAAACCCATGGCCCCGGTGACGTAGCGGGTGTAAAGCTCCTGACCGACAAACTTTCCGTCAGGGTTGAGAACGGGAATCTGCAGAATCTTCCGGCGCACTTCATCGGGAGTGGCCGAAAGGTGAAGGCGCCGGGCCTCTTGCAGCATCAGATGCTGATCGATCAGGCCGTCCATCACCTGCCGAGGAAGACCCATCCCGGCGATCATCTCCGGAGTGAGCGGCTGCCGGTACATCTGCTCGTAGTTCTTCTGGGAGTAGTAGAGCGCGCGGTCGTATTCGCGGTACGAAATCGTCTCGCCGTTGACTCGCGCGGCGAATGCCCGCTGCTTGTCACCTTGCGAAGGGGCGCCGCCGGCACCCCAGTCGACGAAAATGAAGAGGACAAAGATCGCCACGATGGCGATCAAAATCCATTTGAGGTGCTGAAAGCTGTCGCGCATCATCTTGAGCATGAAAGAGAGACCTCGTCTGTATCGTGATTTGGATGGGCGACGCGGCGCGGGGACAGAGCAGCCGGGCCATCGCCTGATCCCTAAAAAACGCGGCAGTTTAGCTATTCCCGGACCCTGGCGCAAACGCGCGCGGTTTCTGCTCCGGTTCCCGGGAAACCATCGATCGAGGCCGCTGGTCCGGTGGCGCCAGCAATCCTCTCCTGCAGACCGCTCGTGCCCCGGCGATCCTCCCATGCTATAAAAGGGTCACCTTTCGTTCATGGCAAAGAGAAAAAAAGTCGCCGGCGCCGATATTGACTGGTATCTCATCTCCATCGATCGGCTCAAGCAGATCGGCCTGGTGATCCTGCTGATCCTGCTCGGTCTTGGAGGCTGGTGGTACTTCTCGAATCAGAAGCGCAATCCCAGGAGCTCTGCCGAGTCGGCCATCGCCGACAGCCGGGAAGCCCTGAATGCGCTGGCCGCCTCGAAGGACTTCCGCAGCCATCGCAGCGAATTCGAGCGGGCTCAGCGAAAGCTCGATGAAGCGGGAACTCTGCTCGCCGCATCCAAGTATCCGGAAGCGGAGAGCGCCGCAGTGGAGTCCCAGACCGTCAGCCGCGCCGCCCTGAGCGGTGCGGGCGGCGCAGAGAACGACGCTCAGTTCCTCACTGTGGAAGGGGATGTTCAATACCAGAGATCGGCCACCGGCGACTGGAAGGCTGCGGAGAGCCGGGCCCCCCTGGTCAATGGCGACTGGGTGAAAACAGGCAATTCCGCCTCCGCCGAGCTGATCTTCTCCAACGGCTCGCTCTACACCGTCGGCGCCAACGCGCTGTTGGAGATCTACTCCCAGTACAACCCAGCCACCAGCAAGAAGAGCAACTCGGTTCAAATGCAGGTGGGCTCCATCGAAGTGGCCACCACAGATGACCAGTCCACCGTGCGCACCCCCGGCAGCCAGGTCACCATCGATTCGGAATCCACCACCCATGTCGGCGTGGATAAGGAAAAGGGCACCGCGGTCACCAGCGAGAAAGGCTCCGCTTCCATCGTCTCCGCCAGCGGCGGCGCTCCGGTGAAGATCGCCAGCGGCGAGAAGATCACCGCCAACGCCGGCGGCGCTCTCTCGCCCGTCAAGAAGCTGAGCCTCCCTCCGGCGCTGCAGAGCCCGGCCGACAATCAGGTCTTTCAGGCCAGCGACTCGAAGATCGATTTCGTGTGGGAGAGCCCTGCGGGCGTGAACGCCTACATCCTCCAGGTGTCTCGATCGCGCCTGTTCACCTCTCTGGAGATCAACTCAAAACGCCAGAAGACCAGCGCCTCGGCGAAAGTCACCGCCGACGGAGCGTTCTACTGGCGCGTGGCCTCGGTTGGACCGGATGGGGATCCAGGGCCGTTCTCCCCCTTCCGTCGCTTCCGCGTCAGCGGCGGCGCCCGTGAATCCGGACCGGCCAGCCCTGACGCGCCGCCGCCGCCGCTCGAGTTGAAGAAGCCCTATCCCATCGGCGGACCGTTCTACATGATTGAAGGAACGACCGACTCGGGGACGACCGTGCTCATCAATGATGAAGAGGTCGACGTGGAGTCCAATGGCCACTTCAAGAAGCTGGTGAGTTTCAACAAAATCGGCCGCAATACCGTGGTCGTCAAGGCGATCAACGCGGCCGGCAAGCAGACCGTGAAGTCGGCGGATGTGCTGGTCGAAGAATAAATCTTCAAGCGCTTCTGTCGTCACCTGCACAGCATCATTTCCTGCACTCTGTCCCGAATTCTCGTCCTTCGGCCTGGCCACCCTGACGGGGGGGGCAAACCTTTTGCACGAGCGCCGCATGGCCCCGCAAGAAAAATAAAGGACCGTCAACCAGATGGCTTTGAAATCACTGCTCTCGATGTTCTCCAACGATCTCGCGATCGACCTGGGAACCGCGAACACTCTCGTCTACGCCAAGAACAAAGGGATCGTCGTCCGCGAGCCCTCCATCGTCGCCGTCAACAAGATCAACAACAACGTCGAAGCGGTGGGCAAGGAAGCGAAGGAGATGCTCGGCCGAACGCCCGGCAACATCGTCGCCATCCGGCCGATGAAGGACGGCGTCATCGCCGACTTCGAAGTCACCGAGAAGATGATCAAGTACTTCATCGAGAAGGCGCATGGCCGGCGATTTCTGGTCAAGCCGCGCATCGTCATCTCGGTGCCCTCGGAGATCACTCAGGTGGAAAAGCGCGCGGTGAAGGATTCCGCGCTGCGGGCAGGAGCCACCGAGGTCTACCTGATCGAGCAGGCCATGGCCGCGGCCATCGGGGCCGGACTTCCCATCACCGACCCGACCGGCAACATGATCGTCGACATCGGGGGCGGCACCACGGACGTCGCGGTCATCTCGCTGGCCGGCATCGTCTACTCCCGCTCGGTCCGCGTGGCCGGCAATGAGATGGACGACGCGATCATTCAGTACATCAAGCGTAAGTACAACCTGCTCATCGGCGAGCGCACCGCCGAACAGATCAAAATGGAGATCGGCTCGGCCTTCCCGCTCGATGAGGAGATGACCATGGAGATCAAAGGGCGCGATCTCGTGGAAGGGGTTCCCAAGACTCTGGTGGTCTCCGACGAAGAGATCCGCGAAGCGCTGTCCGAGACCGTGGCCACCATTGTGGAAGCGGTGCGCGTGGCGCTGGAGAGAACGCCTCCGGAGCTGTCGGCCGACATCATGGATAAAGGCATCATCATCGCCGGCGGTGGATCCATGCTGAAGAACCTCGACAAGCGGCTGCGGGAGGAGACCGGGCTACCGGTCACGCTGGCCGAAGATCCCCTGGCCTGCGTCGCTCTGGGGACCGGACAGATGCTCACGGACTTCAATCTGTTGCGGAAGATCTCGATCGAGTAGTGATCCGGTTTGAGAGGCGAATCAAGCTGCGGCGCGTTCGATGAAAGATTCCTCTTCCGCCATGCCTGTTCTGCGCGCCGTCTTTTCTCTCTGGCCTGAAACCTGCTGAACTACTCGCGTCAAAATGGCCGCACCTGCAGATGTCATCCCCCGCCGTCCGACGCTGCTCCTCATCGTCGTGCTGTTGCTGCTGCTCGTGCTCATGAGCCTGAGCAGCAGGACACGCTATGTCGGGGAAACGCGCACCATGTTCGAGCGAAGTGTCATGACCATTTTCGCTCCCGTTCCCAAGGGCGTGAATCTGGTGGGATCGCAGACCTCCGACATGTACCACGGCTATCTGGACATGCGCCGGGCGGTGAACGAGAACCTCGAACTGCACCACAAAGTCGACCAGCTCACCACCGAGAATCTCCGGCTGCGACAGTCTGAAGGGGACCTCGGAAGGCTGCGCAGCCTTCTGGGCTACTCCGAGCAATTCACCGTGCCCACCACCATGGCCCACGCGATCATGATGGATACCTCGGGACGCTTCAAATCGATCATCCTGGACCGCGGATCGAGCTCTGGCCTCGATGTGGATGACGCGGTGGTCAATGCCAACGGCCTGATCGGCCGCGTGGTCCTCACCACCAAAGACATGGCCAAAGTCCAGCTCGTGTCCGACAACAACGCCTCGGTCGGTGTGCTCATCGAGCGCACCCGACGTCAGGGCGTACTCCGCGGCGATGGCGGAAGCGGCGCCCAGCTTTACGACATCCCCTCGCTGGCCGACGTGCAGCCCGGTGACAAGGTGCTCACCGCCGGCATCGATGGCATCTATCCCAAGGGAATCCCCGTCGGCATCATCCTGAAGGCCGAGAAGGGACAGGACCTGTTCAAGAGCATCGTGGTCAAGCCGCTGGTCGATTTCGGATCGATCGAAGAGGTCATCATTCTGCACACACGCAAGATTCCCGGAGATGTGGTGAGGTACGCGCCTTGAGGTGGCTTCGTTTTGCGATCGGGCTGCTGCTCGCTCTGACGCTGCATTCGCTGCTGGACAGCTTCTTCCCCAACGCCCTGGCGTTCTTCAACCCGTACGTCATCCTCATCGCCTACTACTCGATGGGGGGCAACGTCTTCGGAGCGATCATCGCGGGCGTGGTGGCCGGGCTGGTCCAGGATGCCTACTCGGGAGCTATTTTCGGACTGCACGCGTTCTCGCTGACGGTGTGCGGCTACGCCATCGCTTACATCAACTCGCGCCTGGTGCTTCGGGGCACCCTCTCCTTCGGGGCCTGCCTGGTGGGCGCCGTGGTTGTGAACGAGCTGCTGATTTACGTTCTGGTCAACATTCTTCTCAAGCAGCGCATCGATATGTTTGAGCAGGGCATGCTGGTCAAGACTCTCTTCACCTGTGTGTTCGGCATGCTGGTCTATCAGCTTTCGACGCTGTTTCTACGGGAAGAACCGGTCGAAGCCACCCGGCGGACCACCGGCTGGTAGGACACCCGGGAAAGGGACTGCCGCCCCGTCGACTGGCCGCCACCCCCGTTCCTTCGCAGCGGGCCTGACCATTGCTTCTGCACGATGAGGATCGGTCAACACCATGCGCGTTTATCGAGATGATCAGAAGTTCCTCACCTTCCGCATCAATGCGCTGCTCTGGGCCATCGTGGCGGTGTTTGTCTTCCTGGCGGGATCGTTCTGGTTCGTGCAGGGAGTGCAGGCGGAGAAGTATCGCAACCTCTCGGAGGCCAACGCCCTGCGCGAAGTGGTCACTCCCGCGAAACGCGGCCTGATCCTCGACCGCACCGGCCAGAAAATCCTTGCCGACAACCAGCCTGCCTACTCGCTGACCCTCGATCGCATCATCATGCGACCGATCCTCAAATCGGATCCCGCCCACCGCCCCAAGCTCATCGGGTTCCTGGCCCGGGTCCTGGGGCTCACCCCGCAGGAAATCGAGACGCGATTCGAGAAGGGCAAAGCCATTCCCTTTGCCCGTCCCATGCCCCTCGGCGAGGATCTCAGCCTCTCGCAGGTCGCTTCTCTCCAAGCGCAGGCGGTAGCCTTTCCGGAGTTGAACGTCGAGCCCGTGCAGCGCAGGAACTACCCCTACAACGTCATGGCCGCCCATGTTCTCGGCTTCATCGGAGAGGTCTCGGAGAAAGAGCTGGTCGGACATAAAGATCTGCACCAGGGGGACCTCCTCGGCAAGCGTGGGGTGGAGCTCATGTATGACGAGTACCTCCGCGGCAAGGACGGCGCGCAGTACTGGGAGTACGACAGCCACGGACGCCGGCTCGCCGAATACAAACCGGCCCGCAAAGAGCCCGCCGCCGGGAGCAACGTCTACCTGACCATCGACTTCGATCTGCAACGTCGTGCCGAGCAATACTTCATCGAGAACGAATTCGTCGGCTCGGCGGTAGCTCTCGATCCGCGCAACGGTGAAGTCCTGGCCATGGTCTCCTCGCCCGCGTTCAATCCGAACGTCTACTCGCGAAGGTTCACCACCGACGTCTACCGCACCATCGCCTCCAACCCATTCAAAATCGAGATCAACCGCGCCATTCAGGGGCTCTACTCGCCCGGCTCCGTCTTCAAGGCGGTCATGGCCATGGCCGGCCTCTCCGCCGGCGTGGTCGATCGCAATACCAGTTTCTTCTGCGCGGGAAACGCGGCCTTCTTCGGGCGCCGATTCCGATGCTGGAACAAAAACGGGCATGGGGACGTGAGCGTGGCCAACGCCCTGAAAGTCTCCTGCGACATCTTTTTCTACAACACCGGGGCGCGGCTGGGGATCGACAAGATTGCCGAGTACGCGCACAACCTGACCTTCGGTGAGATTTCCAAGATCGACCTCGATGGCGAGAAGGCAGGGATCGTCCCCTCGGTGAAATGGGCGACCGACAAACAGCACCGCAAGTGGTATCCCTCGGAAACCATCTCGGTCGCCATCGGCCAGGGTCCTCTCATCGTCACCCCGCTGCAGGTCGCCAACCTCATGGCCGCCATTTCCAACGGAGGCACGGTGTACCGCCCGCATGTGGTCAAGGCCATCGAGCACACCAACGCTGACGGGAAGGTCGAGCGTCTCCAGGTAGCCAGCCAGATCCTTCACCAGGTCAAGCTTTCGCCCCCTGCTCTGGATGCCGTCAAACTCGGCTTGTGGAAGGTCGTGAATGAGGAAGGCGGAACGGGTGGGAACGCCCGGATCGACGGTCTCGACGTCTCCGGCAAGACCGGCACGGTCCAGGTCATCGCCCAGCACGGATACGTCAAGACCGAGGGACTGCCCTATCGCTACAAGGACCACGCATGGTTCGCCTCGTACGCGCCGCGCGAGAATCCGCAGATGGTCGTGGTGGTCTTCGTCGAGCACGGCGGACACGGCGGTGTGGACGCCGCTCCGCTGGCCAGACTGCTGTATGAGTCGCGCTTCCGCGAACAGATGCAGAACGCCCGTCTCGATCTGAGCAACCCGGAGACGCTGCAAGCCATCAAGGAAGGCCAGGCTCCGGTGCCCGGCGTGACTGCGAAAGCCAAAGCCCAGCCCTCGGGCAGCGGTCACTGAGGAGAATGATGGCTCGCGAGCGTTCCAACCCGTTGTCGCACGTGGATCTCAATTTTCTGGGGACGATCGTGGTCATCGCCGCGATCGGGTGCCTGCTGATCTACAGCGCAACCTACTTCAACGATCCCGGTCTCCCCACGATCAAGAAGCAACTGCTGTGGCTGGCCATCGGCTTCGCCCTGATGTTCGCGTTTCTGGTCGTCGACTACCACGTCTACTTCGACGTCGCGCCGATTCTCTACGGCATCGGCGTGATCATGCTCATCTACCTGCTGGCCTTCGGAAAGCTCACCGCAAACGTCAAGTCGTGGATTCACGTCGGCGGCTTTCAGTTCCAGCCGTCGGAATTCATGAAGATCTTCACCGCGCTCATGCTGGCGCGCTTCTTCAACAAACACGACCGGCCCTACCTCGACTTCAAATCGTTCATCCAGATTGCGCTGATCATCGGGATCCCGGTCGGACTGATCATCGTCGAGCCCGATTTCGGAACCGCCGCGACCTTCTTTCCCCTGATCGCAGTGGCCATGTTCTTCGGCGGAATCCGCTGGAAGGTGTGGACGGCCATGATCCTGGCCGTTCTGGTCATCGGCGGCACCGGGTACGTGTTTTTCCTCAAGCCCTACCAGAAGGACCGGATCGTCACCTTCATGAACCCCGACCGCGATCCTCTGGGTAAGGGCTACCAGGTCACTCAGGCCAAGATCGCCATCGGCTCCGGCGGGATCCACGGGAAGGGATTCCTGAAGGGTACCCAGGCCAAGCTGGAGTACCTGCCCGCCCGGCACACCGACTTCATCTTCGCCGTGCTCGGTGAGGAATGGGGATTCATCGGTGTCACCATCGTCCTGGCGCTCTACCTGTTCCTCATCGTTCAGGCCATGACCTTCGCCAAGCATGCGAGGGACCGCGGCGGGAGCTTTCTGGCAATCAGCCTGATCTCGTTCTTCATCTTCCACGTCTTCATCAACGTGGCCATGCAGATCGGCGTGCTGCCGACAACCGGCATCCCCCTTCCTCTGATCTCGTACGGAGGGTCGTCAGCCATGATGTTCCTCAGCGCGATCGGCCTGATCCTCAACGTGGATGCGCGCAGATTCGGCTCAGACGACTAGGCCGGCGCCGGCACGGCCGGCGGCGTTGGTTCGCAAAGCGTCCGCCACGGTTTGGGCCAGAACGCTGTTCACTAAGACGCCATCGCTGGAGATGAACACGAGAGCGTGTCATTAGAAGCCGGCACGGCCGGCCCCGTTGGTTCGCAAAGCGTCCGCCATAAGTTGGGCCAGAACGCTGTTCACTCGGCCGCCTTCGCTGACCGCAGGTGTGCCAGACGGCAGCCCCGAGTAAGCATCGCAACTCTTACCGCTTGAACCGTTCCAGCTCGCGACGCTCCCGCTTGGTGGGCCTTCCTGCTCCGCGATCGCGAAACACGACCGCCGGTCGCCCGACGTTCTCCACCGGAGGCGACTCGTCGAGGTACATCTCCCTCGCCGCTTCCTTGGCCTGCTGCGATTCCGGAATCGCTTTCACGATCACACGGCGGAAGCGATCGTTCGCGTAGTACTCGATCACGTCCTCTTCGCGGATGACCGACGCCGGCTTGGCCCGCTGCCCATTGACCTTGACGTGTCCGCCCTTGCAGGCCTCGGTCGCCGCGGTCCGGTGCTTGAAGAGGCACACATGCTTGAGCCAGGCATCGATGCGGTGACGGTCGGACATGCGGTCTCCAGTTTCTCGGGGCACCAGTCTGCGTCGTCTTCCGGGCGGAGTCCATCCTGATCGGCGTTCAAACACATGGCGAGAGGACCCTCCCCACTTCCTCGTATAATCGGCCTCTGCATCGGAGGTCCGGGTGATCAAAGCCGACATCGTCAACAAGGTCGCGGAAGTCTCAGACATCTCTCGCGTGAAGGCCGCTCAGGCAGTCGACACCGTGATCGAAGGGCTGCGCAGCGCTCTGGCCCGCGGCCAGCGCATCGAATTGCGCGGTTTCGGCGTCTTCCAGGTGAAACAGCGGAAGAAGGGCATCGGCCGCAACCCGAAGACGGGAGTGGAAGTGAGGATCCCTCCAGGCAACACCATCCGCTTCAAGCCGGGCAAGGAATTGCGGAACCTTCTGTAGTGACCCCTGAGCAGACCGTCCTCGTTCTCGATTTCGGCTCGCAGTACACCCAGTTGATCGCCCGCCGGATCCGGGAGCAGAGGGTCTACTCGGTCGTCCATCCCTTCGACTATTCGATCGAGAACATCCGCGCGCTCGCTCCTCGAGCCATCGTTCTCTCCGGCGGCCCGCAATCGGTGTATTCCGAGGCGGCGCCGCATTGCTCCCGCGAAATCTTCGAGCTGGGCGTTCCGGTCCTGGGGATCTGTTATGGGATGCAGCTCACCGCCTACCTGCTGGGCGGCCGGGTGGAGCCGGCGGAAGGCCGCGAATACGGTCGCGCAGAAATCGAGGTCACCTCTGCCTCCGCGCTTTTCGCCGACACGCCATCGCATCAGCGGGTGTGGGCCAGCCATGGCGACCGCATACTCGAAATCCCCAGTGGATTCTCGGTCACCGCTCGTTCCAGCAGTGCACCCATGGCCGCATTCGAAGATCGGGAGCGGCGGATTTTCGGGATTCAGTTTCACCCCGAAGTGACGCACAGCGAAGCGGGGACCGGAATCCTTCGGAACTTTCTGTTCGCCATTTCAGACTGCAAGCCCAGCTGGGACCTGGGCGATTTCCGCCGCCGCAAAGTCGAGGAGATCCGGGCCCAGGTTGGCGATCGCCACGTCATCGCCGCGGTGAGCGGAGGGGTCGATTCCTCAGTCGCTTCCGTCCTGGTGGCCGAAGCGATCGGCGATCAGCTCACGGCGATCTTCGTCGACAACGGCCTCCTGCGAAAAGAGGAGGCCACCCAAGTGATGTCGCGACTGGGCGACGGACTGGGGATCCACATCCTCGCCGTCGACGCCAAGGAGCGTTTTTACGAACGGCTCGCCGGAGTGGAAGATCCGGAAACCAAGCGCAAGAGGATCGGAAACGAATTCATCGCCGTCTTCGAACAGGAAGCGAAACGAATCCCCGATGTCGAGTTTCTGATGCAGGGGACGCTCTATCCCGACGTCATCGAGTCCGTGTCCATCAAAGGGCCGTCGGCCATCATCAAGACTCATCACAACGTGGGCGGACTTCCGGAGAAGATGGGTCTGAAGCTGATCGAGCCGGTGCGCGAGCTCTTCAAGGACGAGGTCCGCCAGCTGGGGATCGAAATGGGCCTGGAGGAAGAGTTCGTCTGGCGCCATCCTTTCCCCGGACCTGGCCTGGCCGTCAGGATCCTCGGCGAGGTCACTGCCGCCCGGGTGGCCATCCTGCAGAACGCCGACGCCATCGTGATCGAAGAGATCCGACGGGCTGGCCTCTATCGCGACATCGCCCAGGCCTTCGCCGTTCTGCTCCCGGTGCGCAGCGTCGGAGTAATGGGCGATGAACGAACCTACGAAAACGTGCTGGCCGTGCGAGCGGTCACCACCAGCGACTTCATGACGGCAGACTGGTTCCGCATGCCTCACGACGTGCTGGACACCATCTCCCGGCGCATCGTCAACGAAGTACGCGGAGTCAATCGAGTGGTCTACGACATCTCCTCGAAGCCTCCCAGCACCATCGAGTGGGAGTAGCCCTTCGAACAGCGTCCTGCTTCGAATGACGCGCTCGCCGTGCAATCAAAGGCGCCCAGTGAACGCGACCAGGCGAAAATCGTGGCGGACGCTTTGCGAACCAACGTTGCCGGCCGTGCCGGTGGCGGACGCTTCGCGAACCAACGCGGCCGGCCGTGCCGGCCAAAAGAGGGGGCGCGGCGGAAGTCCGCGCCCCCCGGGAGCAGTTGGTCAGGGGGCCCTCTCCCCCGAACCACAAGGCGTGCAGGAGGGGCACGCCTTTGAAGAAACGGGTTAGTCGCTCAGGTTCCGGATCACCGTCGGGATGTCCAGGTCGCTGCCGAAGTCGTTCGAGGCCATCGGTCCAAATCCACCCGATCCATCCGGGCGGCTCAGGGCACCTTTGCGGAAAAAGGGCGGATCGTAAATCTCCCCTTCCGCTCCGATCTGCGAAGGCGTCGGAATCTCCTGCGTCACCTCATGCTGCGAAGCGATCTCCCTCGGAGCAAACGGGCGATGGGGGATGCCCGTCTGACGGGTCTGCATCGGTGAGAGCTGCTCGCCTCGGGAACTGAGAAATCCCTTGGTGGCCGAATCGAAACCGGTGGCGATGACGGTGACCTTCACCTCGTCCTTCATCCGCGGATCGATGACCGTGCCGAAGATGATGTTCGCTTCTTCGTCCGCTGCCTCCTGAATGATCGAGGCTGCCTCGTGGACTTCGAACAGGGTCATGTCCGGGCCGCCGGTGATGTTGATCAGCACGCCCTTGGCGCCCTCGATCGATGCTTCTTCCAGCAGCGGCGAAGAGATGGCCCGCTGCGCCGCTTCCACGGCGCGATGCTCGCCGGAGGAGACGCCGGTGCCCATGAGGGCCATGCCCATCCCGTGCATGATCGTCTTCACGTCAGCGAAATCGAGGTTGATCTCGCCTGGCACGGTGATCAGATCGGAGATGCCCTGAACTGCCTGGCGCAGGATGTCGTCGGCCATCTTGAAGGCGTCGGCCAGAGAGGTTCCCCGCTCCACGAAGTTGAGAAGCCGTTCGTTGGGGATGGTGATTAGGGTGTCGACGGTATCGCGCAGCGCCCGGATGCCGTGCTCGGCCTGAACGCGCCGGCGCTTGCCTTCGAATCCGAAGGGCTTGGTGACCACAGCGACGGTCAATGCCCCGAGCTCCGCGGCCAGCGAGGCGATGATCGGCGCCGCACCAGTGCCGGTGCCACCGCCCATGCCGGTGGTGATGAAGATCATGTCCGCACCGCTCAGCGCTTCGAGGATGCGATCGGTGTCCTCCAGGGCAGCCTGCTTGCCCACTTCCGGATTGGCACCCGCGCCCAGCCCCTTGGTGAGCTTGCCCCCGATCTGCAGCTTCACCGGGGCCAGCGAGCCGCGCATGGCCTGCACATCGGTGTTGGCTACCAGGAACTCCACGCCTTTGATGCCTGACTGGATCATGCGGTTGACGGCGTTCCCACCCCCCCCACCCACTCCGATGACCTTGATTTTCGCCGACAGGTGCTCTTCGTCGAAGTGAACGGCCAGCGTTCCATCACCAGGTTTTTCGTCGAATGTGATCATTCCGTCCGTCTCCCGGGCTTGCGACGATCCGCGCTCTCGCTGCTGATTGCCGTAAACCAAATCATTGTAACTTCTTACTTCTATTTTTCAGCTCGCTTTTACAGTTACGACGTCTGTGCAAACCAGGAGCGGAACGAGTCGGCAATTTTGCCCAGTCCGCGGCGCGGCTGCTTGCGTACCCGGGCCCGGTCGCGGAACCCCCACAGAAGCAGCCCGGCAGCCGCGGCCCACTCCGGACCGTGAACGGTGTCCGCCAGTCCAGCCAGACCTCGGGGCATCCCTTTCCGGGCCTGCTGGTCGAACACCTGCTCGATCATCTCCACGATCCCGTCCATCTCCGCCCCACCACCGACCACCACCACGCCGGATCGGATTTCCTTGTCCAGGCCGACCTTCTCCAGGTCGCGATACACCAGCTTGGCGATCTCCGCCGCGCGCGGCTCCAGGATATTCGTCAGCTCGTGACGGGAAAGGATTTTCGGGGCCCGCCCGCCCACCGTGGGCACCTCGATGGGGTCGTCCTGGGTCACCAGCGAGCCCAGCGCGCATCCGTAACGCTTCTTGATGCGCTCGGCGTCCTCCATGGGAGTTCGCAGCACGACCGAGATGTCGCTGGTGAAATGTCCTGCCCCCACCGGCAGAACATTCGTATGCACGACGTTTCCTTCCAGGAACACGGCGTAGTCGGTCGTGCCCGCCCCGATGTCCATGAGCAGCACGCCCATCTCGCGCTCGTCCTGAGTGAGCACGGCCTCGGCGGCCGCCAGCTGTTCCAGCACCAGCTCCTGCACCGCGATGCCGGCCTTGTTGACCGCGGTCAGCACGTTCTGGTTGTGGGTCCGGGCGCCGGTGACGATGTGGACGTTCGCTTCCAGCCGCCCGGCCGTCATCCCCAACGGGTCATGGATGCCGTCCTGACCATCGACCACGAACTCACGGGGAATGACGTGGAGCAACTCCAGATCGGGCGGCACGTTGATCGACTTCGATGCCTCGATCACCCGGTCGATGTCGTCGCGGGAAATCTCGCGATGCTTTCCGGTCACCGAGACCACCCCGCGCGAGTTGACCGAGCGGATGTGATCCCCGGCCACCCCCACGTAGACCGACTCGATCTGCAGACCGGCCATCACCTCGGCCTCATCGATCGCTTTCTTCACCGCGTCGATGGCCTGGTCGAGGTTGATGATGTTTCCCCTCCGCGTTCCCTTCATCGGCGAGGTGCCCTTGCCGATGATCTCCAGCTGTCCGCGGTCGGTGATCTCACCCACCAGCACACACACCTTGGACGTCCCGATGTCGAGCGCGACGATGTATTTCTCTTCGGTCTTGGGCATTCCGTGTCTCCTCACTCAATTCGTGATGTCCGTTGCGTGCACTACCGTGGGGGCGGGCGCCGCGGGGGCGGGCGTCCGAACTGGTTTCATGACGATGCGGCCGGAGAAGCGCAGATCGGCGTACTCGATGGTCGAGCGGCCCAGTCCCTCGGCCCGCGCCACTGCGTACATCTGGCGAAACTTTTCGGACAGGTCGGACGCATTGGCGTAGACCACCGCGCCGAGCTGGCGGTCGAAGATCGCGAAGCCGTCCGGCGCCACCGGCCGGACCTCGGAGACGCGCGAGAAAACCTCCGGATCATGCGTGCGGAGCTCGCGCACCAGCGCGATGCTCCGGCTGAGCTCCCGGCCACGCGCCCCCGCGATCAGGGGGAGATCCTGATCGCCCACTGTCGGAGAGAGGTCGGCGAAGGGCAGCCCGTTCTCGTCGAGATAAGCAAACCCATCCCCGCGATGAATGAGGGCAAGCGGCGTTCGCTCCACGATCCGGATTCGCAACGTGTCCGGTAGCTTCTTCTCCGCTTCGATGCGGGCCACCCAGCCCAGCGTGCGCATCTCGCGCTGCAATCCGGCAATGTCGATCTTGAACAGGTTCGTTCCGACGTAGCGTCGGGTGATGGCGTCGATGGAAGAGCGAGAGGTATGGATGGTGCCCACCACCTCGATGGTTTTCACGGCGAAGCGGGAGTCCGATTGCGTATGGCGGTAGAGCGACAGCGCGCCGGCGACCAGCGCGACCACGGCCAGCACGCGGCCGGCCGCCCGAAGGCCGCGCAGGATCTGGATCCTGCGCTGGTTCCTGCGGATCCGGGCCACGTCGGCCGGCCGGAAAAAGCGCTGCTGCGTGGTTTCGTAGCTCGCCGACATCAGGCTTCCCCTCCTGTGTCGGCGAGGCGAACCAGCGCCTCGGCAATCTCGTGGACATCTCCCGCGCCCATGGCGATGAAGATGTCGTCTGGCGCCAGGCGCCGCCGCAGTTCGTTGACAATCTCCGCATTGCTACGATCGAGGAACTCCACTTCCCGCGCGGCATCGGCGATCAGCTTTGCCGAGATTCCTTCGATCTGCTTCTCGCGCGCTGCGTAGACCGGCGCCACAAACGCGAGGTCGGCCAACGACAGAGCCTGCCCGAACTCCCGCGCGAAATCGCGCGTTCGCGAATACAGGTGCGGTTGAAACAGTGCGACCACCCGGCGTTTCGGATAGCCGCCACGCGCCGCTCTCAGGGTTGCGGCGATCTCGGTGGGGTGATGAGCGTAGTCATCGACGACGATGGCACCGCCGTACTCACCCAGAATCTGGAAGCGGCGGTCCACTCCCAGGAACTTGGCCAGCGAGGAGGCGATGACGTTTGGAGCCACGCCGAGCTCTCGCGCTGCCGCCATGGCCCCGAGGGCGTTGCAGATGTTGTGAGCGCCCGGCACGAACAGCTTCACGAAACCGATGCCTTCGACCTCGAAGGACGATCCCCGCTCGTGGTACGTGATGTTCCTTGCCGCGAGATCGGCGTCCACGCCGAGACCGTATCGAACGATCCGAACGCCGGTGAGCCGGTCGAGCAGCGAGGCCACCTGGTGGTCGTCGACGCAGCCGGCCACCAGCCCGCCGGGTGGAATGCCCGCCAGGAAGATGCGGAACGACTCGATGATGGCCTCAAAGCTGCCGTAGTACTCCAGGTGATCGGCTTCGATGTTGGTCACCACGGCGACCTGCGGATGCATGTGATGGAAGGTGCGGTCGTATTCGTCGGCTTCCACCACCAGCACGTCGCCGGCGCCGCGCTTGGCGTTGGAGGCCAGGTTCCGGACCATGCCTCCCACGATGACCGTGGGGTCCAGTCCCGCTTCCTCCAGGATGACGGCGACCATGGCCGAAGTGGTGGTCTTGCCGTGAGTGCCGGCCACGCCCACGGCGCGCTTGGAATCGACCAGCGCGCCGAGCACTTCTTTCCGCGGGATCACCCGGACACCGCGGGCCAGGGCGGCATCGATTTCCGGGTTCGCCCCGCGGACCGCCGCGGTGACTACCAGCGTGTCCACCTCCGCCAGATGGGCCGGATCGTGACCGATGGAGACGCGGATGCCTCGGCTCTTGAGCAGCTCGGTGGCCGGAGAGTTGCGCAGATCGCATCCGGACACGTTGAGGCCCTGCTGGGAAAGGATCTCAGCGACGCCACTCATGCCGATTCCGCCGATGCCGACGAAATGGATGTTCTTAATGTTCTCGAAATTCATTCTGATAGTGACTTGGTAATCGTCAATTTTATTCACTTCTCTCAATTTTTTCGAGTAAATCCACGATTTTTCTTGTGGCCTCGGGCGCGGCCAGCTTCAGCGCACCCGATCCCATCGTTCTGGTTCGCTGCGGATCGCCGGCGATCTCCGCGATTGCAGTTCCCAGTCGCTCCGGCGTCAGCTGCGATTCGGTGATCACCACCGCCCCTCCGGCGTGCTCCACGGCCCGGGCGTTCTCTTCCTGGTGGTTGTTCGTCGCTGCCGCAAACGGGATCAGGATGGCCGGTCGTCCGACTGCCGCAAGTTCCCCGATGGTCATCGCCCCGACGCGGCAGACCACCAGATCCGCCGCCGCCATTTCTCCGGAGATCGGATCGAGGTAGGCAACGACGCGGGCGTCGCTGAATGCGGACGTCCGGTAGGCCTCCCGGACGTGCTCCAGCTCTTTCGGTCCGGTCTGATGAACGATGTCCAGCCGTCCTTTCAAG
>JBKJQB010000197.1:0-3757 GCA_046594105.1 Thermoanaerobaculia bacterium | reverse complement strand
CCCTGGGCCATGGTGTTGTCCTCGGTGAGCGGCGCTTCGTCGAGAAGTTTGGCCAGACCGAAGTCCAGGAGCTTGACCCGGGAGTCCGCGGTGATGAAGACGTTCTCCGGCTTCAGGTCGCGGTGGATGATTCCCTTGTCGTGTGCCGCGGCCAGGCCGTTGGCGAGCTGGATGGTGAATTCTACGGAGCGCTTCGACGGGATCGCGCCTTTCGGTGTTCCCTCCGCCGAGGAGGAAGCGATCGTGGAGTGACCGTCGAGGACCTCGCGCAAGGTCCACCCCAGCAGAAGCTCGCAGACGATGAACGGCGCGCCGTCATGCGTTCCAAGCTCGAACACCGTGAGCAGGTTCGGGTGATTCAGGACGCCGGCCGCGCGCGCTTCCTGTTGAAAACGGCGGAGGCGGTCGGCGTTGTCGGCGTACGAAGCGGGGAGGATCTTGATGGCCACCTCGCGTCCAAGCCGCGGGTCATGCGCGCGGTAGACCTCCCCCATGCCACCTGCCCCCAGGGGAGCAAGAATCTGATACGCGCCGACGACCGACCCCACCGTGAGCAACATTGGACGCCGCAGTATGCGCCATTGGGGCCTGTGCGGTGCGACCACACCCGAGAGTGCAAAGGCCGATATCGAGAGTGCTTGTCAGCACCTTGACTATGTGCTGATGATTACGATCTCGAAGACTTCCGTCAGCGGCGGACCTTGTACCGCAGCCAGACGATGTCTCCCGGCCGCTTCTCCATCGAGATCAGCTTCAGGCTTCGCGCAGGCACCCGGCGGTCGTCGGAGAGTGGCAGCCTGCCTGGGGTGTATGAAGGAAGGAATGCTGCCGAGACCGAGTCCTACTACGGCTCACCTACAATCTCCCGTCCTCCGGTTCTTGAGCTGCTTCACATTGGTGACGCCGCCCACCGTGAACGTCATCGTCGTCTCGACGCTGTCGCCTCCATGAAACTTCGTCTCCAGAAGGACGGCGCTCTCTTCGCAGACCATTGCATAGCTCAGGGTGTTCCCGTCAAGTTTGAAGTTTTTGAGCGTACACCCACTCTTCGATAATGCTTTTTCCGTCTCGGCGCGGACCATGGCCGGAGAGCCATTGGACATCGCCGCCTCCGCTGGTTTAATGCAAACCCTGGTCGTACCGGTCTTCCCGAAGGCGGTCATCGTGTTCTCCCACATGCCCGACCGTACCCTTACCTGTGCATTCAGAGTCGTCGTCGTGCTTATGAGAAACACCCACGCAAGCAGGACCGTTATCCTGAGTCGAATCATTTACACTCCTCTTTTCCTGGTTGGGCTGCGAGCGCCTGATAGATCACACGTCGTACCTATTTCAAATGTTGTTTCGCGGCTGCAACGAGCTTCTGAAGCTGTTCCGCGGTGCTGGCAGTCGGCTCGTGCTGGAAGAGGGCGATCGAGAACACGACGGTGCCCTGCGAGTCGATGACGTTGAGGTTCGGGTTGTGCCCCCCCTTCCGCTGGTGGGCCTGGTGATCGCGCATCCGCTTCACGATCGCCTCGGCCTCCGCATTCGAGGCAGTGACGGACATGATCCGGAACTGGCCTCCGCTCTTCTTGCCCGGTCCTGCATAGGTGCAGGTCATCTCGCCCGGCGTGGCGGTCGCCTTGTATCCCATGACGCTGCTCCAGGCCTCGGCAGGGATCGCCTGACAGGGGGCCGGGGAGGCCGCTGAAGCGACTGGGGAAACCAGGAACGGCGCTCCGAGGGCCATGAGCAGACCGAGTCGAACTTTGAATGGACTCATGATGAACTCCTCCTTTGGCAATTGGTTGTTGATGGAGACGGACACACAGGATAGCCCTTAGGCTTCACGATCTCGCCGTTCAGGGATAGGAATTTTCATTTTTTGCTCGTCACTCCGAGTTGGTCTCCCCGAGCGATTCAGCCGACTCTAGTCCGTTTCGAGCCGTTCCAGTCAGTCCGTGATGCCGGCGCAGTCATGGGCAACCAGTAATAAACTGCGCAACGATGAAAACGCTTTCGGCTGCCTCACTTCTTCTCTTCATCGCGTCGGGCTGCGCTCATACGACGACGGATCAGCACAGGGGCCACCAGATGCCCGCTGCCGCTCCGACCATGCGCAGCACGTCGCAGGCGTGGGCGAAACAGGCAGTGGCGCAGTCGCCCCGCCATCACGAATGGGTGAAGGTCCAATCCGGCAATCGAGCGGTGAGCGCATTCGTCGTCTATCCCGAAGTGCAGACCAAGGCCCCCTCGGTCGTCGTGATCCATGAGATTTTCGGAATGAGTGACTGGGTGCAGATGCTCGCCGATGAGGTCGCGGCCGCCGGTGCCATCGCCATCGCTCCCGATCTTCTCTCGGGCATGGCTCCGAACGGCGGTGGTACCGACGCGTTCGGAGAGGGCACTGCGGTGGGAAAAGCCATTCGCGATCTGCCACCCGATCAGGTCACCGCCGATCTGCATGCCGTTGCCGACTACGTGGCGAAGTTGCCGGCGGCGAACGGCAGAGTGGCCGTCGCCGGATTCTGCTGGGGCGGGTCTCAATCGTTTCGTTTCGCCACGAACCGTCCCACGCTCGCTGCAGCGTTCGTCTTCTACGGCAGCGGCCCACAGGCGGCAGAGGACATCGCCAGAATCAATGCCCCGGTCTACGGCTTCTACGCCGGCAATGACGCCCGCATCGGCGCCACCGTTCCGAAGACGCAGGAACAGATGCAGTCCGCCGGCAAGACCTACGACCTCGTCACGTATGAAGGCGCCGGTCACGGCTTCATGCGCGCCGGCGACGCCCGGCCACCCGCACCCGACGCCGATCCGAAAGCGCAGGAAGCCTACGCCGGTAACAGGAAAGCCCGCGACGCCGCCTGGATCCGCTGGAAATCGCTTCTCAGCAAACTGTGAGTTTGCGCCACAGCGAGATCACCGGCTCCTTTCCGAAGGCGCGCGCCCTTCGGAGCGCCGGCTTCCAGCCAGCCGGTCCGCCGGCATCTTGCCGGCGGGATCGGCATCTTGACGTGTTCGGGGCCGTGGCCGACGTGCGGTTCCTCCGACCGGCGCGACGCTCGCCAACAGGAAAGCGAAGAACGAAGGCTTGACCCTTTCGTTGTTCGCTGCGTTCGCCCCCAGGAAAGCAAGGACGACCCTTCCGTTGTTCGCTCCGTCAGCGGCGAACCGCCCGATGGCGCGTAGGGAGCGGGGTGATCGGAGGCGCCCCCGCGATCCCGAAGCGCCCGATCTTGTTTCCCTGAACCTCGGTAAACCACATGTTCCCGTCGGGACCGGCCGTAATGAGTTGTGGGTCCGCGCGTGCCGTTGGGAGTGGAAACTCGGAAACCGCACCGGCCGTTGTCATCCGGCCGATCTTTCCGCCGGAGTAGAGCGTCGCGTACCAGAGCGCTCCGTCCGATCCCGCCGCGATGCCATAGGCCGTGCCATTCGAACTGGTCCCGAAACCCGGATACCCCAGACGAAAATAGTCGATGCTCCCCGACGGCTTGACGCGCCCGATCTTGTTATCCCATTCCTCGTTGAACCAGACGTTGCCGTCCGGACCTGGCGTGATCTCAGCCAGAGAGGCACAGCACGAGGGCTCGGCCACATACAGAGCGATTACGCCCCCTGTTGTGATCCGGCCCACGCGGTCGGTGAAGGACTCGCTGAACCAGAGGTTGCCGTCTGCCCCGGCCACAATACTGAGAGGCGTCGAGGGGAACTGACCGAGGGGAGGTACGAGAAACTCGGTAATGACCCCGGCCGGAGTGATACGGCCGAT
>JBKJQB010000167.1:0-6417 GCA_046594105.1 Thermoanaerobaculia bacterium | reverse complement strand
CCCAAACCCGATAGCCATCTGCGTGCGCCGACGGCGTCCAGCGGAACTCCAGCGTGGAGGAGGGGGCGGTGGTGCCGTCCACCGGAGCGATCAGGTTCGCCGGCTGGCGATCGGCGCAGGGATCGTGCTCGATGGTGAAGGTGAAGGAGCCGGAGCTCTGCGATGGGCAGCTGGGGAACAACGCTTCCACGTACCACAGAACGTTGGTGGCGTTGAGCGACAGCGCGAGGGTGGTGGTGGCGGCGTCGGTCTGCCCAGCGTCCTGGGCCGCGCCATTGTCCAGAGCCAGCCACAATCGATAGCCGCTGGCTCCGGGAACGGAAGTCCACGAGAAGGTGATGGGGCTGAACAGGCCCGCTGCCGCGTTGACCGGAGCGAGCAGCGTGGGCACCGCCGCGGGACAGGAGCCAGTCGTTCCGCTGATGGCAACCGACGCGCTGGCTGTGTTGTTGCCGGCATTCTGATCGGAGGTCGAACTGGAGATGGTGGCACTGGCAGCAGCGGAGGTGCCGTTCGATCCTGCCGTGATGACGACGGCGATCGGGCCGGCTGGTCCTACCGCCAGGCTGCCCGCGAAGCAGACCTCATGACCACCTTGCGGAGTGCAGGACCATCCCTGACCAGTCGCCGAGACGAGGGTGGCGTTGGTCAGGACGATGTCCACTCCGACGTTCTGCGCCGGAGTCGGCCCGCCATTCACCACGGTGAAGGTGAACGTCGCCGTACCGCCGGCAGTGACGCTGGCAGGGAACGAGGTCGCAGAGAGCGACAGGTCGGCACCGAAAATCGAAACGGTGAGCGTTCCGCTGGAGGAACAAGCGCCGGAGGAAACATTCACGCCGATCGTCGCCGCGACGCCGGCCCCGGCGCTCCAGGTGATGGCCGGTGTGCCGTCGCCGGAAGTGATGGTGCCGCCGGTGATGGTCCAGGAGTAGGTCGACCCGCTCGGTCCGGACGGCACCGACGCGGTGTTGTTGACCGATCCGGCGCTGACCGATGGAGAGGCGGAGATGACCGCCGTACCGGAGCTGGCGATGGTCACGGTTTTTGAGGCACTGGCGGTGCAGCCACTGCCATCGGTCACGGTCACGCTGTACGTCGTGGCGGTAGCCGGGGTGACGGTGATGGTGCGCGTGGTGGCGCCGGTCGACCACAGATACGAGGCGAACAGGCCGGCGTCGAGGGTGGTGCTTGATCCTGGGCACACAGCAGACGGGCCGCTGATGCTGAAGGTCGGCGGCACGCCGGCCGAAACTGGCAATGGTGATGATGTCGCGGCGCAGCCACCGGCGCTGGTGATGGTGACGGTGTAGCTGCCGGTCGCGGTGGCGGTGAAGCTCGCGGCATTCGCGCCGCTGATGGGCACTCCGCCCTTGGACCAGGAGTAGCTGCTGCTCCCCGACGGTGCGGAGAGCGTGACGCTGCCGCCGGTGCAGAAGGTGGTCGGTCCGCTTGCAGAGACCAGCGGGGGAGGCGGAATCGGATTGACCGTGACGGCGGTGGCAGCGGAGGTGCCGGAGCAGCCGCCGGCATTCGAAACCGTGACGGTGTAATTGCCCGCAGCCGAAGCAGCGAAAGTCTGCTGAGTGGCACCGCTGATCGGCACGGCGTTGTTGAGCCACTGATAGGACGTCCCGCTGGTGGCACTCAGGGTGACACTGCCGCCGGTGCAGAACGACGTCGGTCCGCTCGCGGCGATCGACGGCGTGAACGTGCCGACCGAGACGCTGACGCTCCCTGTCGCGGCGCAGCCGCTGGCCGTGACGTTGACGCTGAGCGAAACCGGGCCGGGAGCGGGCCCAGTGAAGGTGATGCTGACAGTGCCCTGACCGGCGGTGATGGTGCCGCCGGAGATCGTCCATGTGTAGGTCGCCCCGGCCGTGGCGGCGACGCTTGCCGTCGCCGGCGTGTTGGAACAGACGGATGCCGGCGCGGTGATCGTCGCTGCCGGTTGCGCGTTGACGGCCACCGAGGTCGCCGCGGAGGTCGCGCTGCATCCGGCCGCGCTGGTGACGAGGACGCTGTAGGAGCCGCTGGTGTTGACGGCGATGGTTTGCGTCGTGGCCCCGTTGGACCACTGGTAGGAGGCGAAGCCTGCTCCGCCGTCGAGGGTCACGCTGCCGCCGGCGCAGAAGGTTGTCGGCCCGCTGGCGATGATTGTGGGCGTCGGAACGGGGTTGACGGTGACGGTGCTCGCCGTGGAGGTCGCGCTGCAGCCGCCCGCATCGGTCACGGTCACCGCGTAGTTGCCTGATGTGGTTGCGGTAAAGGCCTGGGCCGTCGCGCCAGAGATGGGGCCGCCGGCGTTGGCCCATGAATAGGAGACGAATCCGGACGGTGCAGTCAGGGTCACACTTCCCCCGGCGCAGAACGTCAACGGCCCGCTGGCGGTCATGGTGGGAGGCGCCAGAGATCCGACGGTGACGGCAGTCGGAGCCGAAGTAGCGGAACAACCGGATGCATTGGTCACAGTCACGCTGAACGACCCGCTGCTGCTGACGCTGATGGACTGCGTGGTCTGGCTGGTTGACCAGAGGTAAGACGAGCCTGTGCTGGCGGTGAGCGTGACGGTGCCGCCGGTGCAGAAGGTCGTCGATCCACTGGCCGTGATCGACGGAGTGGTCTGCGCAGGATTCACGGTGACGGCGGTGGTCGCTGAGGTTGCGCTGCAGCCGCCGCCGTCGGTCACGGTCACCGCATAGTTGCCGGAGGTGGTTGCGGTGAAGGTCTGCGCGGTGGCCCCGGAGATCGGAGTGCCACCGTTTCTGGTCCAGGAATAGGAGACGAACCCGGAAGGCGCGGAGAGGGTTACATTGCCACCCGGGCAGAAGGTCGTCGGCCCGCCCGCTGTCAGCACGGGCGTTGCCGGTGCGGCATTCACGGTGACGGAGATCGGTGCTGACGTTCCGGCGCATCCCGCCGCGTTGGTCACGCTGACCGTGTAGCTGCCGGCAGCGGTGGCCACGAAGCTGGACGCGTTGGCGCCAGAGATCGGACCGGCCCCGTTGGACCAGGCGTAGGAAGCAAAGCCGCCCGTAGCGTTCAGCGTGACGCTTCCGCCCGCGCAGAAGGTGGTCGGTCCGGACGCGGTCACGCCGACAGCCACCGGCGCGCAGGTCGCGAGCGCCCCGACGGAGAATTCGGAGGTGCCGTCTCCGACCGCGCCGCAGGTGGTGTCGCTGTAACTGGTGGCCGTGGCCACCACGGTGGAGCCGGGAACGAGTGATGTTCCGGCGATGGTCATGGAAGCCGCATTGAGGCTGTTTCCTCCGAAGCACTGCGATCCCACCAGTTGCGAGCCCTGAGTGCCGAGGCTGTCCGCCTTGAAGAGCTCGATCCGGATGCTCTGGGTTGCCGGCACACCTGAGGAATCGACGCTCACCTGCGCGGAAAGCGTGGATCCGCTCAGGACCGCAGCGACGATCACCGGAGAATTCTGCAGACCGTTCGATCCGATGTCGGGATCGCCGGCGTCGTTGGTGTCGGGGGATGCCACGATGCCATCGAGGTCGACTCCCATGGCGGTGTTGTTACGGATGGAGTTGCCCAGGATCGAGTTGCTGATGCCGCTCGCGGTGAATCGGATACCGGTGGCATTGAACGCGATGGTGTTGGAGGAGCCGGTCGTCACTCCGCCGATCGAGGATGAGGCGACACCACCGGCGAGGCTGATTCCCGCGCCGCCATTTCCGAGGCTTGCCCCCACGGAGTTCGTGCCGATGAAGTTGCCCTGGATCAGGGTTCCGGGACTCGGTCCCCCTGTGAGCGCGACGCCGGCCTGACTGTTGCCGGAAATGACGTTGGCAGTGCCCGCGATCGTGCCGCCGATCAGGGTGTTCGTGACATTGCTGCCGATCTGCACTCCGTTTGTGGTGTTGGCCAGAGGGACGCCGTTGACGTCAACGCCGATGAAGTTGCCCTGGATCACCGTGTTGTCGGAGTTGATGGCGAATTTGGGTGCGATCGACTGGCCGGCGATGCGCTGTACGCTCTGGCTCGCGGGCAACGAGCCGCTCACCAAGATGCCTGCTGCGCCGTTTCCGGAGATCACGTTTCTCGCCGGACCGGTGCCGCCAATCGTATTGGTGCTGGAGCCCTCCACGTCGATTCCATACCCGCCGTTGGGCAATGAGGCATTGCCGGCCGCATTGGTGCCGATGTAGTTCCCCTGGATGAGGTTTCCGGTGGCAGAGCCGCCGTTGAGCAGGATTCCCGAAGAGGTGTTGCTGGAGATGACGTTGCGCAAGGCAACGGTAGTGCCGCCGATCACGTTGGAGCCGCTGTCGATGCGGATGCCGAAGTTTCCGTTCGTGGAAGCGGTCACTCCGTCGGGATTCACGCCCAGATAGCAGCCTGTGACGGTGTTCCCGCCACCTCCGCTGATGCGGATGGCGCTGTTGGGATATTTGCCGATGGCCAGGCTGCGGATGACCGAGGATCCGCCGGTCAGCCAGAGTCCCGCGGCAAACGAAGTATCGCTGGGAGCATCCACGAGCTGCACGACCGGCGTGCCGGCGAAGCCTGGCTGGGTGGCACCGTCGATGATGACGTTCGGCCGGCTCAACGTCGGAAGCGCGCTGAAGGTGACGATGGTGGTGTTGCCGGCAGGCAGATTGAAGGCGATGGTGCAGGAGGCCGCGCAAAGGCCGCCGTTGGCGTCGGTGATGGCCTGGCGCAACGATCCGGGACCGGCATCGCCATTGTTGCTGACGGTCAGGGTGGAGACCGGCGCAACCACGTTCACGCTGACGGTGGAGCTGTTGTTTGCCGGCAGGGGGTCGCCAATGGTGCTGGTTACGGTGGCGGTATTGGAGAGAGTCGCCGCGGCCGGCGGAGCGGTCACGTTGATGGAGATCGCGGGCGAGGAGCCGATGCCGAGGGAAGCCATGGTGCAACTCACCGTTGTGGTGCCGCTGCAGGTCCATCCGGTGCCGGCGGCGCTGACGAACGTCACGCCTGACGGCAGCGTGTCGGTGACCGTGACGCTGGTCGCAGGGTCAGGGCCGGCGTTGCTGACTGCAAGCGCGTAGCTAAAGGATCCGTTCGTCGGCACGGTCGGCGCGGACGCCGACTTCGTGGTCGAGAGGTCGGCGGACTGTGCGACAGCGGTGATGGTGATGTTGGTCGCGTTTCGTGTGTAGGTGAAGCTGCCGCCGGAGTAGGCCAGGCCGTTCTTCGTGGCGAAATCGGTTGGCGCGCTGCCGAAGGTAAGGAGCTGGAACGCGTTTCCGCTCGCGGGCGTGAAGCCACCGGTGAGGATGACGTTGAAGATTCCATTGAGGTTCGCAATGCCCGATGTCGACAGCCGTGAGTACTGCGTGCCTGCTGTAAGACCGCCGATGGCAATGGATAGCGAGGCAGTTGAGGACTGGGTGTACCCATTGACGATGGTGAGAATCCCCTTCTGAAGATCGACCCCGCCGGTGTTGTTGAAGCGCCACTCGCTATTGAACGTGGCCGTGCCGGTGCTGGTGGTGCGGGTAAAGGTGCCGCTGTTGTTGAACGTGCCCGACGGCGAGGAGCTGCAGCAGGTCGTGGAGTCGAAGATGACGTCGCTCTGGATGTCGAACGTTCCGGCGTTGTCGACCTGTACGTTCGCGACGAAGGCTGCACTGATCGCTCCCGTGCCGGTGACCGTCGTCGTGCCGTTGTTGACCAGGTGTCCGGAAGCGGCGATGGTCTTGGTGGCCGCGCCGGAGATGGTCATGCCGGCGCCTGCTGGGATCGTCAGTTGCGCAGCCAGCGTGCCACCGCTCCAGCCGGTGGTCCCGGTCACGGTCAGATTATTCGCGCCAGCGAGAGTGCCGGCGCTCAAGTTGAATGCTGCGATGGTCACGATCGTGTCGAGCGTGACGGTCACGGCGCTGCTGATCGTTGCCGTATCGAGAGAACCTGGGACGCCGCTACCACCCCATGTGGCCGGATTGCTCCAGTTGCCAGTGGTGGTCGCGGTGTAGCTGATGGGAGCAGGGCCGGCAACGAGCGTCATGGTCCCGGCGGCGTAGTTGTCGGTGAACTGGCCGCCCGCATACGTCAGGTTCTTTGTCGCGAACGCGCCGCTGGAGGAGCCGAACGTCATGACCGGGAACGAGTCGCCGGTGGTGGGTGTGTATCCGCCAACGGTGGTCGCGCTCAGAGTTCCGCCGAGCACGAACGCGCCGCTGATGGTCATGCGGCCGAAGAGGGTGAGGCTGGTCACAGGGAAGGAGAGCGTTCCGTTCTGGGTGAGCGTCCCGGTGAAGCTGATGGTCCCGATGGAGGCAACGATCGTTCCGGCGGCCTGATTGTTCACGGGCCAGGTGATGGTCGACGTAGCGGTGCCGCCGCTCTTGGTGATGGTGCCGCTGTTGGTGATCGAGGAGCCGCCGCTGCCCATGGAGAACTGGCCGTTGTTCTGGATGTCGATGGTTCCCGTGT
>JBKJQB010000096.1:0-17761 GCA_046594105.1 Thermoanaerobaculia bacterium | reverse complement strand
TCGCGAAGAGGGCGGGGAGCCTTTCTCATCCACAAGCTCAAGGCTTCAGGGGCGAGCTCGGCTTCTCCCGGACCAACTCCCAGCATCCTGAGGCCCGCTCACCTAACGTACAAGGGGCGCTCGCGCGACGAAGCAGGACCCCTCATCCCCGCTTCGCGGACCTTCTCCCCGTGTGCGGGGAGAAGGACTCTCGATGGGGAGGCTCCCGTTTTCACCAGCATCGCTGCGCTTCCTGCGCAGCGCCCTCGCTTCTAATGAACCTCTGTCGCGATGGGGTGGGTGCCTTTCGTAGCGCCGGCATCCCTGCCGGCCGTGTCGCGAGCATCCTGCCCGAATCGATCAAAAACCTGCCTCGTCGATCAGAGCCGACCGGAGACCACCGAGGCCAGGGCGACGTCTTCTCCGTTGGCCTGGCGGGCCCGGAAGTAGAGGATGGCCAGCGACGACGAGAAGATAGGATTGAGCAGCATTGCGTTGATGGGGACCAGGAGGATCGCGCCGACCATCGCGATGTCGACGGCATGGCGCGTGGTTGCGTGGAAAAGTGTGGCAATGGAGAAGAGGATGCAAGCCTCGATCAGAGGCGGCAGCAGCAGAGCTGCGAAGATCGTTCCGCGGATCCAGTCGTAGCTCCGCTTCGAGCTTCTGGCCAGCAACGCGCAGCGCGCCGGCACCTCCTCCACAGGACGAGATTCCAGAAAGGTGATGAGGAAGGCCAGGTCTCCCGCTCCCGCCGTGGCCTTCAATTCGGCACGCAGGTAGGTGCGAAGCAGTTTCCAGAACACGCCGAGGTGCGACTGCCCTTCGGTGGTCTGCAGGCGGCGGCGGATCTCTAGACGCAGACGGCGGGGATCGAGCTCGTCGAGCGGCCCCTTGCGCAGATCGTCGATCACGACCGCAAATGCGGCGTTCGTCGTCAGGGTGAGAATCGCCCACGAAAGACCGGCGCCGTTCCCGAGGAGATAGGGAGCGGCTCGCGGCCAGAGCAGAGCGAGCCCACCGAAGAGCGCTGCCAGCGCGATGCCCGGCTTCGCGGCGTCCCACGAGATTCGGAGAAACGACGCGAAGTGATCGATGTACAGAACCGTGGCCCGTCGGAGAATCACCCGCGGGCCTTCGGCTGCCGCGTAGAGCGATCCGGCGAACGCCGTTGCCGACGAGAAACGGTCTTCCGGAGCTTTTGCCAGCGCACGGGCAATCACGCGCGCGACCGGCGAGGGGATGTCAGCCACGCGGTCGAGCGGAGGAGCCTCTTCGTTCAGGTGAGCTTTGATCAGTGCAGCGAGGGTGGTGGCCTCGAAGGGGCGGCGGCCGGCCAGGGCCTCGTAGGCAATGACGCCGAGGCTGTAGAGATCGCTGCGATAGTCGACTGCGATACCGCGACACTGTTCCGGCGACATGTAATGAGGCGTGCCCAGAGTGGTCCCGCCGACCGTGAGCCGGTCGGTATCGACGAGCAGGCCGGGTGTCGTGGCGGGATCGAGTCGTACCGTCGGCGTCTCCCCCCGAGCCAGCGTGTGATCGAGAGAGATGTCCTCGGCGTCGACCATGAGGGCAGCAACGTCGATGGCGGTGTTTTCTGCAGAATCGCGCAGCTTGGCGATCCCGAAATCCAGCACGCGAACGGAGTACCCGCCTCGAGGATCGGGCACCAGCCAGACGTTGTCGGGCTTGAGGTCGCGATGGACGATTCCGCCGCGATGCGCGGACTGCAGGGCCAGAGCGATCTGCTCGACGATGGGAACGACCAGATCGAGAGGCAGCGAGCCGCGCGCGCGGATCAGGTCGCGCAGGGTGGTCCCTTCGAGATACTCCATGGCCAGATAGGCCACCTCGTGCCCCTGGCTTCGATCGATCCCGAAGTCGGTGACGTCGACGATGTTGGGATGGCGTACCCGTCCGGCGGCCTTCGCTTCGCGTCGAAAGCGCTCCAGCGCGCTGGCGTCCTCGATCAGCGAAGGAAGGATCGTTTTCACGGCCACCGTTCGCTGCGTGCCGACATGCTCCGCCTCGAACACCGCGCCCATGCCACCCTGCCCGATCAGGCGGACGATCCGGTATTTCCCATCAAGGATCTGACCGACCAGTTGATGCGGCGCGACCGTCACGGTGCGAGTGTACTCAATCGGTCGGAGAGGTCACAGGCAACAAGGTTCCGGTGAGGAGCAGGGGCGTCCCGATTGCTGGAGCGCCTATCCCACGGTCTCCGGATAGAGAGCTTCGAACTCCGGGTGCCCGTGCAGGGCGATGAGGTCGGGATCGCGCCGGGCCCAGGCCGGGTCCTTGAAGCCGCCCTCCCAGGCTCGCTTCAACGATGCGATCGCGTCGTCGATGCGACCGAGCATGCTGAAGACGCAGGCCAGGTTGTAGAGCACGGTCGCTTCGTTGGGGCGCAAGGCCGCGGCAAGGTTTGCTTCCCGGTTGGCATCGTCTGTCCGACCGAGCTGAGCGTAGTTGGTGGCCAGCAGAGTTCGGGCACGCGCATCTTCCGGCACATCGCGCAGATGTCTTTCGATCACCTCGGTCATTTGCATGGTGAGGTTTCGCAGTGCCTCGGTTTTCCCAAGCGCGCCGAGGGCGTTGCGGATGGGGACGTAGACGTTGTAGTCGTCGCCTGCCGAACTGACGGCGGCGTCGGCCATCCAGGCCAGCTCCTGATACTCACCGGCAGCGAAGAGAGAGCGTCCCAGAAGGTAGAACGCCCCTTCACAGTCGGGCTTCTTGTCGACGACCAGACGAACTCTTTCGATGGCCTGAAGGAACTTCGAATCGGCGTACATGATCCACGCCGATGCCACCGCCACCTCTGGCGCATCAGGGTTCAGGGAGGCGGCACGCTGGGCGGCGGTGCCGGCGCGCTCCAGCCAGCGCGCGCCGCGATCGTAGTGATAGTGATACTGCGCGCAGACATTGGCGATCGCCGCGTGGGCCACGGCGAAGCGCGGATCGATGGCCACGGCGTTCTCGAACATCTGCAGCGCGAACTCCATGTCCTGTCGTGTCAGACGGCGGGCATAACTCTTTCCGCGCAGGAAGAGATCGTAGGCCTGCAGATCGCCGGTCGGTTTCACGGCCAGCGCCTGCTCCTCCTGCGGAGTGAGCGTCACTCTTAGAGCCTCCGCGATGTTGCGCGCCAGCTCGTCCTGAATCTCGAACACATCCTTCATTTCTCGATCGTAGCGTTCGGAC
The DNA here is from genome assembly GCA_046594105.1 of Thermoanaerobaculia bacterium. Taxonomy (GTDB): domain Bacteria; phylum Acidobacteriota; class Thermoanaerobaculia; order Gp7-AA8; family Gp7-AA8; genus JBDSGC01. The sequence goes on along the minus strand of JBKJQB010000096.1, from coordinate 14,572 downwards.
CAGATCGGAAAGTCGGTGCGCGTATCGACCAGTTGCGCGTTGATGCGCAGCCGCGTGCCGGCCCGGCGCATGCTGCCGGTGAGCACGTAGGCGGCATTCAGTTGCTGACCGATCTCAGCCGGAGTGACGCTCTTGTCGCGATAGCTGAGCACCGTGGCCCGCGAGAAAATCTTGAGCCCTTTGATCTTCGATAGGTCGGTGATGATGTCTTCGGTCACCCCGTCTCGAAGGTACTCGTCTTCTTTGATGCCGCTCAGATTCTCGAAGTACAGCACGGCGATGGAACGGTCCGCCGCCGCTCCGGTGACGCGACGGGTCTCACTGGACTCGGGGGAGCGCCGCGGACCGGAGTCGAGGTCGCGCTTGAGGCGCATCAGATCGGTCTTCAGATCGGTGACGCCCTGATAGCGAAGATTGCGGTCCTTCTCCAGCGCCTTCCCGACAATGCGGCCCAGATCAGGAGGCAGCGATGGATTGACCTGCGCCAGGGGGATGGGGTCGCGATTGAGGATGGCGTCGAAGATGACCGCGGAGGTATCACCCTGGAACGGCAGCATTCCCGTGGCCATCTGATAGATCACGGTGCCCAGCGAGAAAATGTCCGTTCGTGCGTCGGTCATCTGCGCACGGGCCTGTTCCGGCGACATGTACGAGACTGTGCCCAGCGTGGTGCCGGCCTTGGTCAGCTCGTCCCGCATGGCCGTCGCTTCGGACCCGTCGTTGCTTCGGGCGATCTCGATCTTGGCCAGACCGAAGTCCAGGATCTTGGACTGACCTCGGGAGTTCAGAAAGATGTTCGCCGGCTTGATGTCGCGATGGACGATCCCGCGGGCGTGCGCCGACTCCAGTGCGTCGGCCAGCTGGATGCTGACGTCCAGCAGCAGGGGCACATCCAGCGGGCCACGCCGGATCCTCTCGGAAAGCGTGTTCCCTTCCAGCAGCTCCATGGCGATGAAGTGCTGCCCGTTGTGCTGGTCGATGGCGTAAACGGTACAGATCCCCGGATGGTTCAACGCCGACGCCGCGCGTGCCTCACGCTGGAATCGCTCCAGTGCCGCGCTGTCCTGCGCCAGCTCCGGGGGAAGGAACTTCAGCGCCACGTGCCGGCCCAGGCTGGTGTCCTCGGCCTCATAGACGACGCCCATTCCACCACTACCCAGCTTGCCGGTGACGCGGTAATGCGACAGGGTTTGATTGATCATGATGTGTTTGGGGAGGCGGAACGACCGGAGCCATCGTATGCGGCAGGCCGAGCTTTGGTCAACGGCGGCGACCGTTCTGGCGTTGTCTGGTTCGAAGATTCCACCATTGGATTGGTGGGCCATGGACCGGCGAGCGGTCGCAGCTCGGCTGGCGCGTTTCGATCACTTCCATTCGAGAGTTTGCGTCCGCTTTCCCCTACATGAGCCGTATCGTAACGCTGAGACTTCGGTGTTACTGTGCCGTCACACTACCTTGTCTTTTTCATGGCCTCCGCGGTGAGCGAGTAGCCACGATTTCGTCAAGCGCTCGCTCGTGCAACGCCGGGTACGCAACAGCAGGGGAGGTCGCTGTACGTGACGCAGCGATTCCGCCTGGATCGTGATGCAGATGGCGGACAACCCCACAGCACCACCCCCAAACGCCAGCGGGGAAAACCGCGCCCCGCTCGATGTGATTGTCACGACGTCTGAGCTTCGAAGGCGTGCGAGCCGCGCTCCGGACCATGAGGCGGAGAGCCGGGCGCTGGCGTCGCTGCTCGAGCAGGTGGCCAACCCGTCAGGCGATGTGCTGCAGAAACTCGTGGAGGCTGCCCTCGATTTGTGCGGAGCGGGCTCGGCCGGGATCAGCCTCCTGCAGCAGACCGAGGATGGGCCGCTCTTTCGCTGGCGTGCCGTGGCCGGGCGGTGGTCCCGCTTCGTCGGGGGCACGATGCCCCGCGACTTCAGTCCATGCGGCATCGTGCTCGATCAGGATTGCACGCTGCTTCTCTCCCATCCCGAGCGGTACTTCCCGATCGAGGACATGCTGCCCAGGGTCTCCGAAGCGCTGCTCATCCCGTTTCATGTCGCCGATCAGCCGGTGGGCACGGTCTGGGTTCTCTCCCACGACGAGAACCGCCGTTTCGATCAGGAAGACGAGCGGGTGATGATCAGCCTTGGAAAGTTCGCCTCGACCGCCTGCTGCCTGATGGAGTCGCAGGCGGAAGCCCGCGCCAGTGTCGTGGAAAACGCCCGTCTCTACGAAGAGGCCATGGCAGCGAATCGCGCGCGCGACGAATTCTTCGCAGCGTTGTCCCACGAACTGCGCACGCCGCTGACGTCCGTCCTCGGCTGGGCGGCGCTGCTGACCCGGAACCCCGACCGTGAGACGACGCTGGAGGCTGCCCGCGCGATCACCAGCGCCGCCTCCCTGCAGGCGCAGTTGATTGACGACCTGCTCGACATCTCCCGGATGATGACGGGCAAGTTCGACACCAGCAAAACGGATGTCGATCTGCACGACATCGTCGATGACACCGTCACGTCGGTCCGGCCCGCTGCCACGGCCAAGGGGCTTTCACTCCAGTGGAAAAACGCCGCTTCCATTCTCCTGTCGGCTGACGGCACGAGGCTCCGCCAGGTCATCAGCAATCTGCTCTCGAACGCCATCAAGTTCACGCCGGCCGGCGGGCTGATCGAAATCAGCCTCGAACGGGAAGGCCCCGAAGCGGTGATCCGAGTCCAGGACAGCGGCGAAGGCATTCCGCCACAGTTTCTCCCTCATGTTTTCGAGCGCTACGCGCAACTCGGAGAACGACGGCACGGTGGAATGGGCCTGGGCCTGGCCATCGTGAAACACATCGTCGAGCTTCACGGCGGAACGGTCTCCGCCGAGAGCGCCGGCGTCGGGCAAGGCTCGCTGTTCACCGTCCGGCTTCCCATCAACGTGGATCTCGTGTCGGGCTAGGCCGGCACGGCCGGCGGCGCTGGTTGCCCAAGGCTCCTCCGCCAAGACTCTCAGCGAGAATCGCTCTGGGCGTGTCTTTCCTGTGCTGCCCCGAACGTCTCCCACCAGAACTTCGACAGGATGTTCTCGGCCAGCTGCAGCCGGTAATCGGCGGAGCCGCGGACGTCGGAGATCGGCTTGATCTCGCCGCGGGCGATCGCGCCGGCCTGCTCGAACGTGGCCAGCTTCGGTTGTTTGCCTGTGAGAAACGCTTCGGTCTCCGGGAGGCGCAGCAGCGTGGGGCCGACGCCGCCGTAGACGATCTTTGGCGCCGCAATCAGACCGTTCTCGAAGCGCAAGCGAATGGCCGCAGTGAACGCGGAGATGTCGAGATCCTTGCGGCGGCTGACTTTGTAGAGCTTCAACAGATCGTGAACGGCGGGGATGCGGATGCGGGTGATGATCTCGTCGGGCTTCAGGTCGAACTTCTTGTATCCGAGGTAGAAGCGATCGATGGGAACGAGGCGCGCGCCCGCGGTGCCGGTCAACTCCAGTTCGGCGCCGGCAACATAGAGGTAGGGCAACGTGTCGGCGATGGGGGAGCCGTTGGCGATGTTCCCGGCGAGCGTGCCGGCCCATTTGATCTGCGGGGAGCCGAAGATGGCCAGGATCTTCGCCAGCTCCGGGATGCGCTCGCGGATGAACGCTTCGAATCGGGCCAGGCTGACATTCGCGCCGGCGACGATGCCATCACGCGCGTCGCGAAGCTCGTTCAATCCTTCGATTTTTCCGAGGAAGAGCATGGCCGGCGGAGCGAAGGCGCGCTTATTGATCCAGACGCCGACATCGGTGCCGCCCTGAACGATCGTGCAGGGCTGGTGATCGCGCTTGAATGCTGTGGCCTCCGCCATTGTGACTGGTGCGAAGAAGAGGCGACCGCCGGCCTCGATCTTCAGGGCATCGGGCGCGGATGGCACCTCGAGGTAACGCTCGCGCAGTTTCGGCACGCCGGCAACGTCGACCGCCAGCGCCGCTTTGATGATCGGTTCGTAGCCGGTGCAGCGACACAGATTGCCGGTCAGGCCGACTCGCGTTTGTTGTTCATCGACGCGGTCGCAGCTCTCGAACATGGCCGACATGGCCACGATGAATCCCGGTGTGCAGTAGCCGCACTGCGCCCCGTGGCAGGTCACCATCGACTGCTGCACGGCGTTCAGCTCGCTGCCGTCCTTCAGCCCTTCCACGGTGATGATGCTGGCGCCGTCCATCTGCGCGATCGAAAGGATGCAGGAGTTGACCGGTACGAAGTCGTCCTTCGCCGAGCGGCGTACCAGCACCGTGCAGGCGCCGCAGTCTCCCTCTTCGCAGACGGTCTTGGTGCCGGTGGCCCCTGCCTCGTAGCGCAGCCAGTTGGCGAGCGTGACGAACGCCTCGGCACCGCGGACGTGGTGCTCGTCTCCGTTGACCAGAAAGCGAAGAACGTTGCGCATCAGGCCGGTCAGTGTAACCGACCCCTCACCGAGTGTTCCGCGGCGATCGCTCGTCTTTACGCCCGTGCTGGCGCTGCCGCAATCGGGACGGATCGTCGCGTGAAGATTCTCGTCCCCGCCTTGCCGTGCGCGCAAGCTACACACGCAGGAAGAGGAGTTGACAGGGGGCCTGAAAGAGGAGCATTTTGCCCAAACCACCACAATTGATCTGTCGAAAGTCAGCCCTGCTGTTCAACAACTAAAGGAGTGATGATGAGACAAAGGTTCGCCAGGAAACTCGCGTTCGTCGGGGTATTGCTGTTCTTCGTGGTCGGATCGCCCGCTCTTCTTGCGGCGGCGATTCGTGCTACCGGTGCGCACGTCGCAAATGAAGTTCTTGTGAAGCTTCGTCCGGCAAGCACCTCCGCCGATCTGTACGCAGTCGAACAACAGGGCGACATCGACAGCGACGAACAGGTAGCGACGGTCGCCGGCGGAACGATCTGGCGACTGCATTCGCGATCGAAGTCGTCCGATCAGCTGCTGGCCGCTCTGGCCTTCCATCCCAGCGTGGTGTTCGCTGAAGCCAACGGGATCTGGGGACTGGACCTCACGCCGAACGATACGAGCTACTCGCAGTTGTGGGGCATGAAGAACACCGGCCAGGTGATCAACACGGTCGCCGGCAAACCAGGTGCGGATATCAGCGCGGAGACTGCGTGGGGAGTGACCACCGGTTCCCGCTCCATCGTCATCGGGGTGGTCGACACGGGAATCGACTACAACCACACCGATCTGGCAGCGAACGTGTGGAGCAATCCGGGCGGCATCGGCGGCTGCGCGGCGGGAACTCACGGGTTCAACGGGATCACCAAGACCTGCGACCCCCTGGACGATCATTATCACGGGACGCACGTTGCGGGAACGATCGGCGCGGTCGGCAACAACTCGCTCGGTGTGGTGGGGGTGAATTGGGTCAGCTCGATCATGGGGCTGAAGTTTCTCAACGCGCAGGGCAGCGGGACGACGGCAGATGCGATCAGCGCGATCGACTTCGCGGTCAACGCAAAGATCAGCGGTGTGAACGTTCGTGTTCTGTCGAACAGTTGGGGTGGCGGCCCGTTCGCTCAGACCCTGCTCGATGAGATCAACAAGGCCAACGCGAATGACATCCTCTTTGTCGCCGCTGCGGGGAACAACGGGACCAACAACGATTCCTCCCCGCACTATCCATCGAATTACAACGCTCCGAACGTGGTGTCGGTCGCGGCTACCGACAACAACGACCTCCTGGCTTCGTTCTCCAATTACGGCGCCACCACCGTGCACCTGGGCGCCCCTGGCGTCGACATCTTTTCGTTGCAGCCAGGCAACGCCTACCAGTATCTGAGCGGAACGTCGATGGCCACCCCACATGTCGCCGGAGTTGCGGCATTGGTGCTGGCCAAAACACCGGGATTAACCACCGCCCAGCTCAAGAGTGCCATCTTCAACAATGTCGATCCAATCTCCAGCCTGACTGGCAAATGCACGACCGGTGGAAGACTGAACGCCGCCAAAGCGGTGGGGGGAGCTCCAGCACCCTGCACGCCGCCGGCTACTCCAACCTTGCTGACCGCGAGCGGTGGGGTCGGTACAGCAACCTTGAATTGGAGTGGAGCCGCACCGGAATATCACGTGCTGCGCTCGAACACGACGGGCGGACCCTACACGCAGGTTGGAGTCTCAACCAGCACCTCATTCATCGATTCCGGACTGGCCGCCGGAACGTATTTCTGGGTCGTTCGCGCATTCGCGTCATGCGAGTCCCCAAACTCGAACCAAGCATCGGCGACGGTCACTGCACCGCCTCCCTCTCCTGATTTCTCACTCTCGGTCAGCCCCTCTTCGGTGAGCGTTCGCCGTACTGGTGGAACGGCAACCTACACGGTCACCATTACACCGAGTGGAGGTTTCAACTCGTCGGTATCGCTCTCAGTAAGCGGGCAACCGACGACCTCGACCGCTTCGTTTAGCCCCAATCCAACCACTGCCAGCTCGACCATGACCATCGCCGTCAGCTCCGGGACGCAGCGCGGCACCTACCCGTTGACCGTGACCGGCACGAGCGGGTCATTGTCCCGTACGGCATCGGCGACCCTCGTCATCACCAAGTGATCCACAGGAGCATCTGAATGGAAACGCCCCGCCTTGCCGGCGGGGCGTTTTTATTTGGTGGAACGAATCCTCAGAGCTTGACGATTCCGCCGTAGGTCTCCGGACGGCGATCCCGGAAGAACTGCCAGGTATTGCGCACCTCGCGGATCTTGTCCATGTCCAGCTCCGCTGTGATCAGCGCGCTCTCGTCGCGCTTGCCCATGGCCAGCATCTGTCCTCGCGGATCGCAAAAGTAGCTCTGGCCATAGAACTCACCGATGTTCCACGGCGCTTCCATACCGACGCGATTGATCGCACCGACGAAGTATCCGTTGGCGACGGCGTGCGCCGGCTGCTCGAGCTTCCACAGGTACTCGGAGAGTCCTGCAACCGTCGCGGACGGGTTCATCACGATCTCCGCCCCATTCAATCCCAGCTCGCGCGCCCCCTCGGGGAAGTGACGGTCGTAGCAGATGTAGACGCCGACCTTCGCGTACGCCGTCTCGAAGACCGGATAGCCGAGGTTGCCGGGACGGAAGTAGAACTTCTCCCAGAAGCCGGGCGCAACGTGGGGGATGTGGTTCTTGCGGTACTTGCCGAGGTAGGTGCCGTCGGCGTCGATGACGGCGGCGGTGTTGTAGTAGACGCCGGTCGATTCCTCTTCATACAGAGGCACGACGATGACCATCTTGTATTTCTTCGCGTACTCCTGCATCAGCCTGGTGGTCGGTCCGTCGGGGATCTTCTCGACGGAGTCGTACCAGCGGGTGTTCTGTTCGGCGCAGAAATACGGTCCGGTGAAGATCTCCTGCATGCAGAGGATCTGCACGCCTTCGCGTCCGGCCTGGTCGATGTATTGGAGGGTTCGCTCGATTTGGGCGCTGCGGATGGTCTCCAGCGACTCGCTGGTATCGCAGGCGAGCGAGGTCTGGATCAGGCCGGACTTCACGATTCGGGACATGGTTTTTCTCTCCGATCTGGGATCGCGGATTATGGCATGGGCAAGCGGGAGCGAGGGGGGGAGGACTTCGACGATCGATGCGTGCGCGGGTGCGGTTTCGTTGCGGGGAGCATCGATCCGCATGGCGGAGACGTGCGGGGACCTGAGCGCGGTCGTGCGCGGCGGTTGCGTCGGTGTCGGCTGCACACGAGGGGATGGTTTCGCCAGAGGCTCGACCCCCGCGACTTCGACGACGTTCGCCGGGCTCTCGATTGCCTGGGGCAATGCCATGCTCAATGCAGGGATCGCGTCGGTCGGGACTTCCCGTTCGGGCTTCGCGTTCATTTCCATGCTGGTTCGTTGTTCGACACTCGGAAGGTTTCGAGCTGGTGGCGCGCCCGAAGCAGGCAGTGATGAGGACGCAGACTCCCTGGCCGCTGGTAACGAAGGCGTGAGCGCGCGTTCGATTGCAGCGCCCTCCGGCTGAACCAGCGAGGGAGCGGGCGCCGGCGCCGGTGGAGCTTCTGCGGCCGCGCTGCTGGCGTGCCGACCCTTGCGCACACGCGACTGCACCATCGCGGCGGCGGCGATCATCAGGGTGACCATGGCGGCGGTGAACATTCGGGGTGAGGGTCTCGGTCGCTTCGGTTCAGGCTACCGCAGGTGGGGCCATCAGCGGCCGCGGGCGGAACATTCTCATCAGCAGCAGGTGCAGGACCGCGGCAACGCCGAATCCGATGAACCAGGCGTAGTCGTAGAGCGGTCGCAGGGCGGGAACAACCAGGCCGATCCAGGCCGCTGCGCATCCGGCCAGTGTGGCCACCACCGCACGCCAGTTCCAGCCGGCTGCGTACGTGTACTCGCCCGCCGATCGATAGAGGTCGCCGAGAACGAGATGCTTTTTGCGAACGATCCAGTAGTCGACGACGAGCACGCCGGCGATCGACCCGAGTCCGCCGGAGTATCCGAGGAGCCAGGAGAAGATGTAGCCGGACGGATCGGCCAGCAGTCGCCACGGTTGCATGGCGATGGCCAGGATGCCGGTGATCAGGCCGCCGGTGCGGAACGAGATCCACTTCGGGAAGGCGTTGGCGAAGTCGTTCGCCGGCGAGACCACATTCGCCGCGATGTTCACAGAAAGCGTGGCCACCACCACGGTGAACATGGAGATGGCCACCACCAGCGGCGCCTTGAACTGCCCGACCAGCTTGACCGGATCCCAAAGCTCGCTCATGGGCATGTGCGGATAGATGACCACGGCGGCCGAAGTGATGATCACCCCCATGGCGGCGAAGACGGTCATGGTGGTCGGCAGGGCGACGGTCTGCCCGAGAATCTGTTCGCGCTGGCTGCGGCCGAAGCGGGTGAAGTCGGGCATGTTGAGCGAGAGCGTGGCCCAGAAGCCGATCATTGCTGTGAGCGAGGGGATGAAGATCGGCCGGAACTCGGCCCAGGAGTGGAACTTCCCCTTTTCCGTCAGCAGGTAGCCCAGGCCATCGGCGCGCCAGACCGCCCATCCGAGGAGCAGTGCGGTCATCACCAGGACGAAGGGTGCGGCCCAGTTTTCGAAACGGCGCAGCAGATCCATCCCGCGATAGATGATGAGGATGTTCAGACTCCAGAAGAGCATGAAGGAGAGCCATTCGGTCGGCGGATGGCCGCCGATCGGCCCGCCCAGCAGGGTCGGCCACGAGGGAAGGACGGAAGTGAAGAAGGTGTGCAGAGCCTCGCCTCCGATCCAGGCCTGGATGCCGAACCATCCGCAGGCCACGATGGCCCGCATCAGCGCGGGCAGATTTGATCCGAGAGTTCCGTAGCTGGCCCGCGCGAAGACGGGGAAGGGGATGCCGTACTTCGTGCCCGGATGGGAGTTGAGAAGGATGGGGATGAGCACGATGAGATTGCCCAGGAGAATGGTCAGCAGGGCCTGCCACCAGTTCATGCCGGCGCTGATCAGGCCGGACGACATCATGTAGGTGGGGATGCAATGGGCCATGGCGATCCACAGCGCGGCGTAGTTGTACGTGGTCCAGGTCCGCGCGGAGATGGGGACAGGCGCGAGGTCGTCGTTGTAGAGCGGACTGTCGCGGATGCCGTCGAGGGAGCGCAACTCGACACGACCATCCTCTCGCTGCACCACTTCATCGATCATCGGTAACGCCTCCGGCGGTCTGGACTGTGGCGGCATCTTGCCATGATCAGTAGTGGTATCGCGCCTGAAGGAACTCGACGCGATCGCTCTTGACCAGGTACACCACTCGATGCTCCTGAGTCAGTCTTCGAGACCAGGCACCGGCAGCGAGGTACTTGAGCGGTTCGGGCTTCCCGAGGCCCGTGAACGGTTCCCGGAGGATCGCCTCCACGAGGTCCAGCGCGCGGAGTGCCACCCGGCGGTCGTTCTCGACCCAGTAGTGAAGGTCTTCACGGAACTCGGGATGAAACACTGCGAGGCGCATCGGCGACTAATCGGTCTCGTCGAGGCCGAGTTCACGGCGAAGCTTCTCCAGGGACTTCGGGCGAACCTTTTGCTGCTGGGCCCTTCCCAGTGCACGGAGAAGTCGTTCGGCGTTCCGAGGTGAGCGAAGAAGGTGCGCCGTTTCGATCAGGCCACGCAATTCTTCAGCTGCGATCAGGGCCACGTCATCCCCGTCCCGGCGGTGAATGATGACGGTCTCGCGCGACTCAACCGCTTCGTCGAGGAGCGCCTTCAAGTTTGCGCGGGCATGCGTGTAGGTGGTTTCGATGGCCATGGTCGCCTTCCTAGAGAGTTGTACAGAAGTACTGTACAGATTATTTCAGGTTCTCATGGGTCGGCCGGCCTAAATCACCCTGCGCGCTGCCGCGGTGGTGGCATCACCGGTGTTCGGCGTTCCCGAGGGCTCGATGAGCAGCAGGTGCACTTCTTCCGCGGCCACCGGCCGATGCTCCACACCTTTCGGCACGATGAACAGTTCGCCGGGACCGAGGTGCACGTTGCGGTCGCGCAGCTCGATGGTGAGGTGGCCTTTGAGCACGAGAAAGAAGTCGTCGGTGTCGTCGTGCTTGTGCCAGACGAATTCGCCGAGGGCCTTGACCACCATGACGTCGTGTCCGTTGAACTGGGTCACGGTGCGCGGCTGAAAATACTCGGGGAAGGTGGCCAGCTTCGCTTCGAGGTTGATGGCGCTCATGGCTTTCGTCCTGTTAGCGAGGCGAGAAGGCCAGCCCGCGCTTGAGGAAGCTGCCCTGTCCCTTGCGTCCGACGTACTGGCCTTCCTCGAGGATCACCTCGCCGCGCGACAGGACGGTCTTGGTCACACCCTGAACGGTGAAGCCTTCGTAGGCGGAGTAATCGACGTTCATGTGATGCGTCTTCGCGCTGATGGTGCGCGTCTCCTCCGGATCGAAGATGACGATGTCGGCGTCGGAGCCGACGGCGATCGTTCCCTTGCGCGGAAACAGCCCGAAGATTTTCGCCGCGTTGGTGGAGGTGAGCTCAACGAAACGGTTCACCGAGATGCGCCCCTGGGCCACGCCGCCGTTGTAGACGAGGCTCATGCGGTCCTCGACGCCGGGGCCGCCGTTGGGAATCTTTGAGAAGTCGTCTTTGCCGAGCTCCTTCTGCTCCTTCATGCAGAAGGGGCAGTGGTCGGTGGAGATGACCTGCAGGTCGTTGAACTTCAGCCCGCGCCAGAGCTTCTCCTGGTTGGCCTTGTCGCGCAGCGCCGGCGTCATCACGTACTTGGCCCCCTCGAATCCCGGCTGCTCATAGCGGGTGTAGTCGAGGAAGAGGTACTGCGGGCAGGTCTCCGCGTAGGCGTTGATGCCCATGTCGCGCGCGCGGGTGACTTCCTGCAGCGCCTCGTCGCAGCTCAGATGCACGATGTAGACGGGCGCGTTGGCCATCTCGGCGATGGCGATGGCCCGATGCACTCCTTCCGCCTCGGCGAGAGTCGGCCGTGTCAGGGCGTGATACTTCGGGGCCGTGTTCCCGGCTGCCAGCGCGCGCTTCACCAGCACGTCGATGACCACGCCGTTCTCCGCATGCATGCAGATCAGGCCGCCCTGTTCGCCGGCGAGCGTCATGGCCTTGAAGATCGTGCCGTCGTCGACCAGAAAGACACCGGGATAGGCCATGAACAGTTTGAAGCTGCTCACACCGTGGTCGATGAGGCCCTTCATCTCGGTCAGGCGCGAGTCGGGGAGATCGGTGCAGATGAGGTGGAAGCCATAGTCGATGGCCGTCTGCCCGTCGGCCTTCTGGTGCCAGAGGTCGACCGCTTCCTGCAGGGCCATTCCTTTCGACTGCACGGCGAAATCGATGATGGTGGTGGTTCCGCCGAAGGCCGCCGCGCGCGTGCCGGTCTCGAAGGTGTCGGAGGCCGCGGTGCCGCCGAAGGGCAGCTCCATATGAGTATGCGGATCGATCCCGCCGGGGATGACCAGCCGCCCTTTTGCGTCGATCACCCGATCGGCCTCGAAGTCGATGGAGGCTGCGATCATCGATACCTTGCCGTTCTCGATCAGGATGTCTGCGCGGTAGTCGTCGATCGCCGTGACGATCCGTCCGTTCTTGATGACCGTTCGCATCATGAGTCTCCTCGCCTGCAGAAGTGGCGGGCATTGTAGGTTGCAGAAGGCAGAAGGCAGAAGGCTGCCTTCGGAGCGCCGGCATCCTGCCCGCAGGAGCTTGTTCGAACAGCGCCGGCTTGGAAGCCGGCGGGCCGGCCGGCAAGGATGCCGGCGCTCCGTTCGCTCCGCTTTTTTCTCGGTTCGCCCCGGCTTCCAGAGTTATCATGAGCAAGAGCATCCCTGAGAGAGATGGCGGGTTCCCGGTTTCGCGCGCGGTGGGAAGTGATGGCGATCCTTGCAGGCGCCCTGGCGGGGACGTTTCTCGCGGCGGCCGACCGCATCGATGCGCGCCCTGCTGCACAGCCTGCGGTCGAAGTCACTCGGCTCCCTCTTTCTCCTGTGTCGTCAACCATCGCGCCGGTTGCCGTGGCCCCGGTCATTCCGCCGGTGAGTGAATCGGAGTTGGCCATCGCCGCATCGAGCATGACGCCCTCGGCGCCTCCACCTCCGGAGAATTCGAGGGACCTGTGGCGGCTGGCTCTGGCCCGCGAACTTGCTTCCCTTTGGACACGCGATGCGCAGTCGCTGGTGACCGTCATCGACGAGGCTTCGCAGGCGGCGGCGGTTTCCCCACGAGTCACGCTGCTGCTGGCGATCGCCTACTCCGAAACGAACGGGAAGATCCTCGATGTATCCGAGGCCGGCGCGGTCGGTCTGGCCCAGGCCACGCCGGTCGCCTGCCAGCAGGAGCATTGCGACGGAAAGCTCTTCGTCACCGCCGACTACCTGACCGGCGCGCGGAACTACATCATGAAGAAGCCTTTGGGCGATGCCGATCGGATCGCCTCGCGCGTGCTCGACGACTACGGCGATGACGACACTCTGCGCCATGCCCGCCGTCTGGTGAAGGCGGCCATGAGCCTGCGTCGGGAAGGGGTGGAGGAGCTGGATCTGCTCGACGCCTGGGCCTCACCACGGTTCTATGAACTGGTGAAGATCGCCGATCGTCACAACGCGGCCGCACTCGAGGAGCTCGATCACCTTCTTCGTGACGGCGCTGGCCGCAAGAAGCTGCGTGCCTATCGCAAGAGAGTTCGCGACGAGTATCGGGCCATGCTTCGCCGTCAGCACGAGGTCTGGGACGACTACGAAGACGACCTGGCCGGCCGGCGCGACCGGATGCTGGAAGAACATTTTCAGCAGCCCGCCTCGGTGGTGAAGAAGTTCCGTGCGTACGAGGCGGGGGAGTATCTCGCCGAGCATCTGGATGTGCGCTTCTCGCCTGCGAAGATGGCGGCATTCCTCGTCCGTCACCTCGAGCACAAGGCAGAGGAAGCGAAGAGACTCGCCGGAGCCCGTGAGGATCTGGAGACCGTCACCGCCGCCCTCTACAACGGCGGCTCGCACAACGTGAAACGGATGCGCGCCGGCCTGATCGTGTCGCTGCCGGAGACCCAGCACTACATGCGCAAGGTGCCGGCGATGCGCCGGCACCTCGATGCCATTCTCGCGGCGATGCCGCCCGTGGCAGGCCCCGGCAGCGCAGAGGCGATCGTCACGCCGATCCGGTAGGGAGGTCTCTGGTCGTCGCCGGAGGCAGGCACTCCTTCGGCGCCGTCCCGCGCGCCCCTACTTGCGATCCTTCAAATCCGACTTCGGCAGTTGCTGCTCGGGGTTGAAATCGGGAGGACGGGGGCCACCGTCGATGGCGCGCGTACGCAGGCGGCTGTGGCGGATTCCGTAGCTGAAGTACACCACCATGCCCACGGCCAGCCAGATGACGAAGCGCATCCAGGACGATGGCGGCAGGTAGATGGCCAGGCCGACGCACGACACGGCGCCGAGGGTGGGCAGGAGGAAGGGGCCGCCAGGGACGCGGAACGCGCGGCGGCGATTCGGATCCTTCACCCTCAGGACCATGATGCCGATGCAGACCAGCATGAAGGCGAAGAGCGTCCCGATATTGGTCAGGTCGACCATCTCGTCGAGTGATGCGAACGCTCCGGCCAGTCCCACGATGAGGCCGGTGATGATGGTGGCCACGTGCGGCGTCTTGTACTTGGGATGGACGCGGGCGAAGAACGGCGGGAGCAGTCCGTCGCGCGACATGGCGAAGAAGATGCGCGGCTGGCCCAGCTGGAACACCAGCAGTACGGCGGTGTGCGCCATGACCGATCCCAGGGCCACCACTCCCACCATCCAGTTGGGCATGGAGACGTACTTCATGGCCATGGTCAGCGGCTCGGCCTGTTCACTCGACAGCGTCCTGACCAGATCGCGATAGGGGACCATCCCGGTAAACACCGCAGCGATGACGGCGTAGAAGATCGTGCAGATGATCAGCGAGCCGATGATTCCGATGGGCATATCGCGTTCGGGATTCTTCGCTTCCTCCGCAGTCGTGGAGACCGCGTCGAATCCGATGTAGGCAAAGAACACGATGGCCGCGCCGGTGGCGATGCCGTGAAACCCGTTCGGTGCGAAGGGGTGCCAGTTGGCCGGCTTCACGAACTTCAGGCTGACGATGACGAAGAATCCGAGGACCAGCAGCTTCACCGCGACCATGAAG
>JBKJQB010000078.1:0-2598 GCA_046594105.1 Thermoanaerobaculia bacterium | reverse complement strand
TCGCGAAGAGGGCGGGGAGCCTTTCTCATCCACAAGCTCAAGGCTTCAGGGGCGAGCTCGGCTTCTCCCGGACCAACTCCCAGCATCCTGAGGCCCGCTCACCTAACGTACAAGGGGTCGCTCATGAGTGCGGGAGAGACCCCTCACCCCCGCTTCGCGGACCCTCTCCCCGCTGCGGCGGGGAGAGGGAACTCGCGTGAGGATGTGTCCTCGAGATCTCAACAGCGCTGCATCGCGCTGTTTCCCGCGCAGGATGACAGACGGGGATTTCTTCACAAGTTCTCAGGGTGCGCCACTGGGGCTCAGCGATTGCAACGCCCCGCGCATGAACACGCGCACGCTCGGCTCTCAGGGTCTCACCGTCTCCGCCATCGGCCTCGGCTGCATGGGGATGTCAGAGTTCTACGGAACGCACGACGATCAGCAGTCCATCTCCACCATCCACCGGGCCCTCGACCTCGGGGTCAACCTGCTGGACACCGCCGACATGTACGGCCCCTTCACCAACGAGAAGCTGATCGGCCGGGCCATCCGCGACCGTCGCCATGGCGTGGTCCTGGCCACGAAGTTCGGCAATATGCGCGGTGAGGACGGCAGCTTCGGCGGCGTCAACGGCCGCCCCGAGTATGTCCGCAAATCCTGCGACGACTCACTCCAGCGACTCGGCATCGGCACCATCGACCTTTACTACCAGCACCGCGTGGATGCCCGGACCCCGATTGAAGACACCGTCGGCGCCATGGCCGAACTGGTTCGCGCCGGCAAAGTCCGATACCTAGGCTTGTCCGAAGCGGCGGCGAAAACGATCCGGCGCGCGCACGCGGTCCATCCCATCAGCGCTCTGCAGACCGAGTATTCGTTGTGGACGCGCGACCCTGAGGACGAGATTCTCCCGCTGGTTCGGGAGCTGAAAATCGGCTTCGTGGCCTACTCCCCCATCGGACGCGGCTTTCTATCGGGAAAGATCAAGTCCATGGACGACCTCGAGGCGGGCGACTACCGGCGCGTCAATCCCCGCTTCGTGGGAGAGAACTTCGCGAAGAATCTCGACGTGGTCGCCAGGATCGAAGAGATCGCCGGAGAGAAGGGCGTGACTCCGGCGCAGCTGGCCATCGCCTGGGTGATGTCCCGCGGCAACGACATCGTTCCCATTCCCGGCAGCAAGAGCATCGGCCATCTTGAAGAGAACGTGAAAGCGGCCAGCATCGAGCTGTCACCGGAAGAGCTTCAGCGAATCGATGAAGTGGCACCCCACGGAGTCACCGCGGGCGACCGATACCCGGACATGTCGCGCGTGAATGTCTAAGGCCGGCACGGCCGGCGGCGTTGGTTCGCAAAGCGTCCGCCACGATTTTCGCCTCACTCTGGGTTCACTCGCGCGCCTTTGCTTGCAGATGACACGGAAGCCTCGACCTCGAGTGACCTTCTCCCCGCACACGGGGAGAAGGACTCTCGATGGGGGTGCACGGCGTTTGACGGTTTCTTAGAAGCTTTGAAACGGCGCGGTATGCGCCGGCGAGATGCCGTTCCCGCGCTAAAACAGCGCCAGCTGGGAATGCCGCGCCGGCACCATCGACGTTCGCGCGCGGCGGCGCGCAATCTCGTAGACGCCGGTGGCCTCGAACTGTTTGGCGATGGTCAGTTCGAGCTGGACGCCGTTGCGCTGGAGCAGCCGGTTGGCCATGTCGCGCACGATCGACTCGTGATTGTTTTTCTGCGAGAGGTGGATCAGGCAGAGAGCCTTGAGATCGGCACCGATCATCCGTTGCACCGCGTGCATGGAGTCGTCGTTGGACAGGTGTCCGAAGCGCGACATGATCCGGCGCTTGAGCGACCAGGGGTAGCTGCCCATGCGCAGCATGTCCAGATCGTGATTGGCTTCGAAGAGCAGGCCGTCGCAGTCTTTGAGGTGCTCGAGGACGGGATCGTCGACGTGCCCGAGGTCGCTGGCAACTCCGACGCGGGTGCCGTCGCGCGCCTCGACCACGAAGCATGCGGGGTCGGCGGCATCGTGCAGCGTCCGGCGGGCGTGCACGTTCAGTTCGCCGATGCGGAACGTGGTGTTGTTGGGGAAGACCACGGTGGAGACTTTTCCGCGGTCGATGCGGCTGGCGTCGAGCGTTCCCTGCGTCAGATAGATGGGAATGCCGAACTTGCGGGCGATCGACTCGGCGCCGCGGATGTGATCGTAGTGCTCATGGGTGATGACGATGGCCTGAACCTGCTCGATGTCCCGTCCGACCTGAGTGAGCCGTTTCTTCGTCTCCCGAGGACCCATGCCGGCGTCGATCAGCAGGCCGGTTCCGTCGCTCTCAAAGTAGTAGGAATTGCCAGCGCTGCCCGATCCGAGAGGTGCGACGATCACGTCGACGAAGATAGCAGGGTTTCGAGGTTTGTCATCATGGACCGGCCAACGGCGGTTCCGGCGTCGTCGGGTGGATGATGACATCCGTCGATGGGGTCGGACTGGGGGCAAGAGTGTCCGTGCCCACACTTGTCCAGATACGTCGCGCGTTCTCCGATGCGGAGCGCATCCGCAGCCTGGCTGGAGCCGGCAAAGCCGGCAGAAGACTGTAGCCCCCGGCTGAAGCCGGGGGC
>JBKJQB010000061.1:0-27043 GCA_046594105.1 Thermoanaerobaculia bacterium | reverse complement strand
TCCGATCAGATCAAGAAAGGGGATCGGCTGGCGGTCTTCGGAACTCCGCGGATCTCCCAGTACGGGCATCTTCAAATCGAAAACGCGGACTGGGAAAAGTTCGAAGGAGAGTCGGAGGATGAAGGAGCGATCGTCCCGATCTACTCGAAGGTAGGGACCATCCCACCGCGCGTTTTCCGGCAGATCATGGCGCACGCCCTGGAAGCGCTGCCGGCGGCACCCGATCCCCTGGATGAAAGCCTACGCGCCCGTCTCGGTGTGACCGGAATCGCCGGAGCGCTGGCGCAGATCCATCAGCCTCCGGAGTTGGATGAGCAGTTTCTGCGGCAACGGTCTCCGGCGCATGTGCGGATCATCCTGCAGGAGTTCTTTACGCTGCAGCTGGCGTTGCGGGTGCGACGGGCGGGCGAAGAGGTGCGGACCAAAAGCCGGATCATCGTCGTCGACGATGCCATCCGCAAGGAGACGCGACGGATCCTCCCGTTCGAACTGACCGGCGCCCAGAAGCGTGTGCTCCGGGAGATTGCCGCCGACCTGAGCGGCCCCCGCCCGATGTACCGGCTGTTGCAGGGAGATGTCGGGAGCGGCAAGACGATCGTGGCCCTGATCGCGGCGCTGATCATGATCCGGAACGGTCACCAGGTCGCCCTGCTGGCTCCCACGGAGATTCTGGTGGAGCAGCATCATGCCCGACTTCGTCAACTACTTGACGATTCCGTGGTGGTGGCCCGAGCCACCGGATCGATGTCCGCCGGGGAGCGCCGCACGCTGCTTGCCGGTCTGCGCGAGGGGATCATCAAGCTGGTGGTAGGGACACACGCACTGCTCGAAGAAGCAGTGAAGTTTCGCTCGTTGGGTCTGGCCATCATCGACGAGCAGCACCGCTTTGGTGTGGAGCAGCGCCAGCGGCTCTTCGCCAAAGGGGATGAGCCCGACATTCTGGTGATGACGGCGACGCCCATTCCGCGCTCGCTGGCCCTGGCCATTTATGGCGATCTGGAGCTCTCGGTCATCGACGAGCTGCCTCCGGGACGGAAGCCCATCAGGACCGAGGTGCGAACTTCTGCACAACTCGATCGCGTCTATCGATTCGTGGACGATGAGATTGCCAAAGGGGCCCAGGCCTATTTCGTTTATCCGTTGATCGAGGAGTCGGAGAAGGTCAACCTCAAGCCTCTCAAGCAGGGATTCATCGCCATGCAGCAGCGCTTTCCCGGCCGGCGGGTGGCCATGCTGCATGGGCGGATGAGCGCGGCGGAGAAGGAGGAGACCATGGGCCGCTTCAAGCGTGGAGAGGTGGACATCCTGGTCAGCACCACGGTCATCGAGGTGGGCATCGATGTGGCCAATGCCTCCATCATGCTGATTCTCGACGCGGATCGCTTCGGGCTGTCGCAGCTCCATCAGCTGCGTGGGAGGGTCGGTCGCGGGGAGAGGAAATCGTGGTGCATCCTGGTGTCGGATGCAGAGAAGGATCGGTTGGCAGTGTTTGCCGGAACCAGGGATGGATTCGAGGTCGCCGAGCGCGATCTGGAACTGCGGGGGCCGGGCGAGTTTCTGGGCACCCGTCAGTCGGGTGCGCTCCGATTTCGCTTCGGCAACATCCTTCGCGATTTCGACCTGATGGAGAAAGCGCGCGACGCCGCAATCGAGATGCTGGAGAAAGACGGCCTCGAGCATGCCACCGTGGTGGCCAGGAATCTGTTGCGGATCGGCGAGCCCGTCGCGGCCCGCGACTGAATCCTGGCAAACGGCGATTGTCCCTGCGCACCCTCGCTGCTACACTGCGCGACCATTCTGACCCCACGAGCAATCCATTGAATCCTGCTGCGCAAACCGTTCTCAGCGGCCTTCGTCCGACCGGTCGTGTCCATCTCGGAAACTACTTCGGTGCCGTGCGGAACTGGGTCCGCCTGCAGGATCTCTATCGTTGTTACTACTTCGTGGCCGACTGGCATGCGCTGACATCCGACTACGCCGACCCCGCCAACATCCGGCAGGCCACCTTCGACGCAGTGGCCGACTGGCTGGCCGCCGGGCTTGATCCGGCCAGGTGCACCCTCTTCGTTCAATCCGAAGTGAAGGAGCACGCAGAACTGCACCTGCTCCTGTCGATGGTCACGCCGCTGCCCTGGCTGGAACGCGTCCCCACGTTCAAAGATCAACAGCAGCAGCTCGCGGATAAGGATCTGAACACCTACGGGTTCCTCGGGTATCCGTTGCTGCAGACGGCCGACATCATCGTCTACCGCGCTGCATTCGTTCCGGTGGGTGAGGATCAGGCATCGCACCTGGAGTTGTCGCGCGAGATCGTGCGGCGCTTCAACAATTTCTACGGAGAGGTCTTTCCGGAGCCGCAGCCGCTTTTCACGGCGACGCCGAAAGTGCCCGGCCTGGACGGCCGGAAGATGTCCAAGTCCTACGGCAACACCATCGGGCTGACTGCCAGCGCCGACGAGATCCGCGCCGCCGTCTCCACCATGTTCACCGATCCCAACCGGATTCGCCGGAAGGATCCCGGCAATCCCGACATCTGCAACCTGTTCCAGTTCCACAAGCTTTTCTCTGACGACGAAACGGTTGCCCGCGTGGATCGTGAGTGCCGGACGGCAGCCATCGGGTGTGTCGATGACAAGAAGCTGCTCAGCGAGATCATGATCGAGTCGCTGCGACCGCTGCGGGCGAAGCGGGAGGAGCTCGATGGCGATCCCGGCTACGTCTGGAATGTTCTGCGCGAGGGCAACCGGGTGGCTCGCGAGCGGGCCGCGGAGACCCTGACTTTGGTGCGCAAGGCGATGCGCATCGAGTACCCGGAGCTGCGATGACGGCCATGACCGACGACAACAAAGCGCTTCGGGCCGAAGAGGCTGCCGACCGGATTGCGGACGCCGCCGCCGCGGAGACCGCGCCTGCCGTGTCGCCGTCGGCCGGAACGCCGGCCTCTCCAGCCGAGGAAGAGCTCGACGAGGACGCTTACAAGGTCACGCTACCCTCGTTCCACGGGCCGCTCGATCTGCTGCTGCACCTGCTCAAGCAACACAAGATCGACATCTACGACATCCCCATCCTTCTGATCACCGAGCAATACAACGCGCACCTCGATGCGATGGAGGAACTGGACCTCGAAGTGGCCGCCGACTACATCTACATGGCTGCGGTGCTGATCCACATCAAGTCGAAGATGTTGCTGCCGCGCGATGAGAGCGAGGGCGCTGAGGTCGAGGACCCGCGCCAGGAGCTGATCGACCGGCTGCTGGAGTACCAGAGGTTCAAGGCGGTGGCGGAGACATTCGCGGAGCTCGATGTGTTGCGGATGGGCGTGTGGTCGCGACCGGCCGTCACCCAGCCCGGCGCGGACGCTTCGGAGATCGACATGAGTGAGGTCTCCCTGTTCGATCTCATCGATGCTTTCCGCAGCGCGTTGAATCGCTACCGGCACGATCACCCGCATTCCATCGAGCTCCGTCGACTGGTGCACAAAGTCTCGGACAAGATGCGGGAGCTCTTCGAAAAACTGACGGAGAAGTCGCCGATCCGCCTGCAGTGGTTTCTGGAGGGGCGGGATCGCAATGAGCTCATCGCCATTTTTCTGGGGACTCTCGAGCTGGTCCGCCTGGGAGGAGTGTCCCTGCGGCAGAGTGGCCCGTTCGGCGACATTCTGCTCGCCCGGACCGACAAGGAAATCGACGAGGGACAGTTCGCGGTGTTCGACGAGTCGTGAGACCGGGCACGGCTCACCTCGCCGGAAGCGTGCGGAATCAGGCAGAGTGGAGCGCGGAGCAACCGTGCTCCGCAGGGTGACGGAAAGAATGGCAATGGAACCGAATGAACTGCGTGCGGCGCTCGAAGCAATCCTGTTCGTGAGTCATGAGCCGGTGAAGCTGGAAGAGCTCGTGGAATCCTTCCCGGACGAGGGGCGCGAGGCGGTGATGGCGCAGCTCGATGAGATCAAACGCATCCACGACGCGCATGTGGGTGGCTTCATGCTCGAGCAGGCTGCCGGCGGCTGGCGGCTGGCCACCCGGCCGGAGCACGACGCCGTACTCAAAAGGTACTTCGCAAAAAAGGGAGAGAACCGCCTGTCCCTCGCTGCTCTGGAGACCCTGGCCATCGTGGCCTACCGTCAGCCAGTCACCGCCCCCGAAGTCTCCGACATCCGCGGCGTCAACTCCTCGGCCGTGATCCGCACGCTCCTGGAGCGTCGCATGATCCGTGTGTCGGGCCGCAAGAACGTCGTCGGCAGTCCGTTCCTCTATCGCACCACGCGGGAGTTCCTGGTGCACTTCGGTCTGAACGATGTACGCGATCTTCCGCGGCTGGAAGAATTCGGCGATCTCATCGGCGAGTCCATCAACGAGGATCTGGTGGCCGCCATCGAGGGCGCGTCGCTCTCGGAGGGAGAGATCTTCGAGAGCGCCCGGCAGGAAGAATCCGGAGGCAGCGAGGGTCCTCTGGCTGGCGACGACGCGGCTGCCGCGGAAGAGCTTTCCCGCGCCGAGAGCGCCTCCGAGCGCAGCGATGCCACAGCCGGAGACCGGGGCCAGATGTCCGTCGATCCTTCGCGTGAGAACGACGATTCCATCCACCGGACCAGCTCTGCCGGCCATGCAGACCACGCCACTCCGCACGCAGCGATCACGGAAGAGAGAGCGTCCTCCGCAGCAGAGGAGTTACAATCGGACGTCGACGAAACAACTGAATGATGCAAGAGCGATTGCAGAAAATCATCGCCCACGCCGGCGTCGCCTCGCGACGGGAGGCGGAAGCGATGATCCGCGAAGGTCGGGTCACCGTGAACGGACGCGTGGTCACCGAACTCGGAAGCAAAGCCGAGGTCGAGAGCGATCACGTGAAGGTGGACGGCAAGCTCATCACGCACAAGGAAGAGCATCGCTACATCCTCATTTACAAGCCGAAAGAAGTGATGACCACGGTGGCCGATCCGCAGGGGCGGCGTACGGTGATCGATCTGGTGCGCGGCATCCGCGAGCGCATCTATCCCGTGGGGCGGCTGGACTATCACTCCGAGGGGTTGGTCCTTCTGACGAACGACGGCGACCTGGCGTTCAAGGTGTCTCATCCGACCAACGGCTCCATCAAGACGTACAACGTCAAGGTGCGGGGAGTGCCGGAGGAGCGACTGGTCGACAAACTCCGGCGGGGCATCACTCTGGAAGGCAAACGCACGCTTCCCTGCGACATCGAGCGGCTGAAGACGACGGGAAAGAACCTCGACGAGGGCAACAGCTGGTTCGAGGTCAAACTGCGCGAGGGACGGACACAGCAGATCCGCAAGATGTTTCAGGCGGTCGGCCATCCCGTCTCCAAACTTCGCCGCGTGGCCATCGGCCCCATCTCCGATCCCAAGCTGACGCCGGGTGTCTGGCGCGAGTTGACCCGGCAGGAAGTGAAGATGCTGGCAACGATGAAGGACGCCAAGCCGCGCCGTGCCGCCGCGCGCCCAGCCTCGCGCAAGAAGCCGGCCGGCGCTTCGAAGAAAAAAGCCGCCGCCAAGAGCTCTGCGCGTCCTGCCGCGAAGTCGCGAAGTGCTCGTCCGGCCGGAAAGCCTCGGAGCGCGGCGCGCCGCAGCTGATCGCCGGCAGCTCGCGGGCCTGCCTGAGCATCTATGCCTGAGTAATCCATGCCTGAGCGATCCATGCCTGCGCAATCCATGAGCGGTCAGACCCCACTGATCATCGCCATCGATGGCCCGTCCGGAGTGGGGAAGACCACGACCAGCCGCCTTGCTGCACAGGCGTTGGCCATTCCTCACATCGACACCGGTGCCATGTACCGCGCGCTGGCCCTGGCTGCATCCCGCGCCGGTGTTGGATTCCGTGACGAGCAGGGGCTGGAGGAACTGGCATCCCGCGTCCGAATCGATTTCATTCCGGGGGAGCAGCCCCAGGTTCTCCTGGACGGCAGCGACGTCACCTCTCTGCTGCGCACTCCGGAAATGAGCATGGCCGCCAGTGACGTGTCCGCGGTGCCCGCCGTCCGCCGCGTTCTAGTCCGGCTTCAGCAGGATCTTGGGCGCCGCAGTGGTGGAGTGCTGGAAGGTCGCGACATCGGGACCAAGGTCTTTCCGGAAACGCCCTTCAAGTTTTTTCTGACCGCCAGGCCGGAGGTGCGGGCCCGCCGGCGTCAGGGCGAGCTGGCCGCAAAAGGGCAGCCCGCCGACTTCGCAACGGTGCTGGCGGAGACCGTCGCGCGGGACGGACAGGACTCGTCGCGAAGCGATTCCCCCCTCATGTTCGATGACAGCTATCGCGTCATCGACACATCCGACCGCACCATCGAGGAAGTGGTGTCGACGATCGTGAAAGCGGTCCGATTACGCGGCAGCGGGGCGTAAATGGATGCGGTCGTCCGTATTCCTTGACTCGCTGTCGGGCCGACCGCTACACTCCGCATTTCGACCTGTATCAACAATTTAGCGCGGATTTTGCCCTCGCACCTCGGGCCACAAATTCCGGGAGGAACCCCGTTTCATGCCGTCGAGTGACGATCCGAAAAACCCCAGGCAACAACCACGAAAAGGGGAGAGCAATGATCTGGAAGGGCTCGGTATGGACGAGCTCCTCGAGGTGTACGACCGCAAGATGGCCACCTTTTCCGAAGGTGACATCGTTCGCGGACGCGTCCTGAAGCTCACCGCGACCGAAGCAGTCATCGATATCGGTTACAAGTCGGAAGGTCTTCTCCCGATCGGTGAGGTGACCGGTCTGGACGGACAGATTCGAATCAAGCCCGGCGACGAGCTCGATGTCTACCTCGAGCGCCTCGAGCATAACAGTGGATACGTAGTGCTCTCCCGCGAAAAAGCCGAGCGCATGCTGGTGTGGGATCGCATCGAGGCGGTTTTCAAGGCCGATGAAGCCATCAGCGGAAAGGTGCTGGAACGGGTCAAAGGTGGTCTGGCCGTGGACGTGGGAGGGGTGAAGGCATTCCTTCCCGGTTCGCTCATCGATACCAAGCCTGTCAAGAATCTCGACGCACTGAAGGGACACGAGTATTCCTTCAAAATCGTCTCGTTCGACAAGAAGCGCAACAACGTGGTTCTTTCGCGCCGAGCGATCGTCGAAGTCGAGCAGGCCGCTGCGAAGAAGGATACCTTCGGACGTCTGCAGGAGGGCCAGCTCACTCACGGCGTGGTCAAGAACATCACCGACTACGGCGTGTTCGTCGACCTCGGTGGGGTCGATGGACTCCTCCACATCACCGATATCTCATGGGGACGGGTCAATCATCCCTCCGAGTATTTCAACGTCGCCGACGAGATCGAAGTGGTGGTTTTGAAGTTCGATCCCGCTGCAGAGCGCGTGTCTCTCGGGTACAAACAGAAGTCTCAGGATCCCTGGTCCGATGTGGTGGTGCGCTATCCCCTGGGCACCAAGGTCCACGGCAAAGTCGTCTCCCTGACTGACTACGGCGCGTTCATCGAGTTGGAAGAGGGCGTGGAAGGCCTCATCCATGTGTCCGAGATGTCCTGGACGAAGAAAGTCCGCAATCCATCCAAGCTCCTCAGCCTGGGGGCCGAGGTCGATGCAGTGGTCACCGACGTCAATGTGGCCAATCGCCGCATCTCCCTCTCCCTCAAGGCGCTGGAGCAGAATCCCTGGGACACCATCTCCGAACGCTACCCGGTCGGCGCGGTGATCCAGGGGAAGGTCCGCAACCTCACAGACTTCGGGGCCTTCGTGGAAGTGGAGGACGGAATCGACGGACTGATTCACATCTCCGATATGTCGTGGAACCGCCGCCTGAAGCACCCCAATGAAGTCCTCAAGAAGGGCGACAGCGTCCAGGCGCGCGTCATCAACGTCGACGGAGAGAATCAGCGGCTCTCGCTGTCCATCAAAGAATT
This sequence comes from Thermoanaerobaculia bacterium, assembly GCA_046594105.1. Classification (GTDB taxonomy): domain Bacteria; phylum Acidobacteriota; class Thermoanaerobaculia; order Gp7-AA8; family Gp7-AA8; genus JBDSGC01. The sequence continues at coordinate 19,176 of JBKJQB010000061.1, read as the reverse complement.
CCTTCCCAATGAATGGGACAACTTCGCAAAATCGCACAACGTGGGCGACGAAGTCATCGGAACGCTGGCCAAGGTCACCGACTTCGGCCTGTTCGTTCGCGTCGCCGAAGGGGTGGAAGGTCTGGCCCATGTCTCGGAGATCCAGCGTGACGTGAAGATCAAACTGGAAAGCATGTACGAGGTCGGCGATCCCCTGCGGGTGCGCATCATCAAGATCGACTGGACCGACAAGAAAATCGGGCTTTCCACGCGGGACGTTGAGCCGTTGACCGAGGAGGAGCGGGCGCAGAACGCGCTCCCTGCCCACCAGTCTCATGCAGCGCAGAACGCCGCCCCCACGGAAGACGAGAGCGACGGAACCGATGAGAAAGCGTCGCCCCCCCCATCGGAAACCTCGGACCCTTCCCGGCAGAGTTGAGTGATGCCGCCTACTGATCGCACGCAGCGTTTCAATGTTTGCGCTTCCGGTTTCCGCCGGTCGCAGGCACACCGTCCTCTCGTTTCAGGGGGCCGCACGGTATGAACGAAAAGGTTCCGCTGGACCAGGAGTTGGGACTCGGCGCCGGCGATGAAAAAGCGGGCGTGATGACCAAAGCGGAGCTCGTGGACGAAGTGGCCCGCGCGGTTCAGCTCACCAAGAAGCAGGCAGAAACCATCGTCAACATCGTCTTCGATTCCATCGTCGATTCACTCCGCTCTGGACAGAAGATCGAGTTGCGCGGGTTCGGCAGTTTTCGGCTTCGCAGCCGGAAGTCGCGCACTGGCCGCAATCCCAAGACCGGAGAGAAGGTGGAAGTCCCATCGAAGAAGATTCCCTACTTCAAGCCGGGCAAGGAACTGAAGGAGCTGATCAACCAGGCCGTCACGGTGACGGCGCAGCCAGCCGAGGGAGCAGAAGGACACGACGGACCCTCAACTCCTGACCAGTCGTGATTCGCGAAGGCCCGACGAAGCTTCGCCGACCCCTTGCCCCATGGACGTCCTCTTCACCCCCTGGAGGTATTCGTACTTGACCTCGCCCAGAGGCGAGACTACTTCCGCCTGCATCTTCTGCGGCGCCGCGCAATCCACGACCCCCCGGGAGACCCTCACGTTGTTTCGGAACGAATTGTCCGTGGTGATGCTGAACCGCTATCCGTATACCAATGGCCATCTCATGGTCGCGCCGCGTGCGCATGAGGCCCGCTTGTTCCAAAGCACGGATGACGATCTGCGCATGCTGATTCGTCTGACCGCGGAATCCCAGCGCATCCTCTCCGATGTTTATCATCCCGACGGGTTCAACGTCGGCATGAACTTCGGAGAGGTGGCAGGGGCGGGCGTGGCCGATCACTACCACATGCACATCGTGCCCCGCTGGGGCGGAGACTCAAATTTCATGACCGTTACGGCACGTACCCGCCTGATTCCTGAAGAGCTCGAGCAGACGTACGTCCGGCTTCAGCCACACTTCGAGCGTCTGCAGGCGGATGGACTGGCCTCCCTATGAAGGGCAGGTCCGCTGTGGCCATGCTGCTGGCGTATCTTCTGCCCGGTGCGGGACACTGGTATCTCGGGCGGCGCAACCGTGCCATCGCCTTCTTCGCGATCGTGGTGACGATGTTCGTCATCGGCGTGGTTGTGGACGGCGATCTCTACGCCCTCTCCCGCAGCGGAGGATCGATTCTGCGGCTGCTGGCGAGCTTCGGCACGATGGGGGCAGGCAGCATTTACTTCCTCGCGCTGGCCATGGGCGCTCATGGAGACATCACCTCCATCACCTATGAGCACGGGACGGCGTTCACCATCACCGCTGGCTTGATGAACCTGCTGCTGGTGCTCGATGCCTACGACATCGCGGAGGGACGCAAAGAATGAGTCTCCTGCGTCATCACGTCACGCTGATGCTCCTCTACGCAGTGGCTGCCGCACTTTTTTTCGCTCTGCTCTGGAAGCAGACGCGCCAGGAGCGCATCCGCTTTTTCGCTCTGGTCTTTACCGCGCTCTTCCTTGGCGGCATCGCGGTGGCCTGGGTGATGTACCCCTTCCCGCTCCGATGAAGCGTGATGCCTCCGTTCGCCGTCACGCGCGCGGGACGCCTCGATGAAGCTGGCCATCGTCGCCGGCGAAGCCTCCGGCGATCTGCACGCGGCGGAAGTGGTCCGCGAGCTGAAAGCGCTGGATCCTTCCCTGCAGACCTTCGGAATCGGGGGGGATCTGCTCGAAGCAGAAGGGATGCGGGTGCTGCATCACGCGCGGGAGATGGGGATCACCGGCCTGTTCAACGTGATCCGACACCTCGGCATGTTCCGGCGCGTCTTCGATGAGCTGGTCGCGTTGATGGCCACGGAACGCCCCGACGCGGTGCTGCTGGTCGATTACCCCGACTTCAATCTGCGGGTGGCCCGTCGTTGCCACGCCATGGGCCTCAAGGTCATCTACTACATCTCGCCTCAGGTCTGGGCCTGGCGACGCGGGCGGATCCGCGAGATTGCACGCGTAGTGGACCGGATGATCGTGATCTTCCCCTTTGAGGAGGATCTGTATCGAAGAGCGAACGTTCCGGTCACGTACGTCGGTCATCCGCTGATCGATGAGCTCAAAGGTGTCGAACGGACGCGCGAACAGCCTTCGATGCCGTTAGCGATTGCGCTCCTTCCCGGCAGCCGTCGCAGCGAGATCGAGTCTTTGCTTCCTGCGATGCTGCAGGCGGTGAAAGTGCTGGGAGAAGAGAGGGGAGTGGACGCATTCGTGATCCAGGCGCCGACCATCGCAGCGGCCGAATTGCTGGAGTTGATGCGGACCACCGGTCACTACGTCAGGATTGTCCCGCACGACCGAGGAGCAGCGGTGGCCTCAGCGGACATCGCGCTGTCATCCTCGGGAACGGCGACCCTCGAGTGCGCGGTGATCGGAACCCCTGTGATTGTGATGTACCGGCTGTCGCCGGCGACGTACTGGGTGGCCCGGCGGCTGGTTCGACTGCCGTACTTCAGCCTGGTCAATATCGTGGCTGGAAAACGAGTGGTTCCCGAGCTGGTGCAGCAGGAGGTCAACGCGGAGCGGATTGTGCGCGAGGTGAAGACCATGGCCGACCCGCACACGCATGCCGGTATCCGCGCTGAGCTTGCCGAGGTCCGTGTCCGCCTCGGGGAGGGAGGGGCCAGTCAGCGGGCGGCGCGGGCCATAATGGACGCCGTCTGGTCATGAACGTTCTTCGCCGGCTGTACGGATATCTTGCGCGGTATCGCGGATGGGCCGCCATCGCCTTCGGGTCGATGATGATTTTCGCCCTGACCCAGACGGTCATGATCGCGCTGGCGCAGCCGATCTTCGACGTGGTGCTGGCGCCGCCGGGGCACCAGGTGGTGCAGCCGAAGCATGTCTCGCGCGAAGAAGCCACCAGGCAGAAGGTCGTGAACGTGGTCCTGAGGCGCGAGTTACCGGAAGGGCAGCGCGGTGCGATCATCAACACATTCGATCGGGGGTCCCATCGCTTCGATGTCTGGTGGGACACCCAGCCGCAGGACCGGCCGCGCAAGGTCCTCATGGCGTTGCTGCTGGTGTTCCTGATCCGAGCGGTCACATCCTTTTTCTCGGAGTTCGCTTTCCAGAAAGTTGGGTTGTCTACCGTCCGGGACCTGCGCAACGAGCTCTACGAGCGCCTCATCTTTCAGAGCCATCGCTTTTTCTCGGAACGATCGACGGGCGAGATGGTCAGCAGGGTAGTTTCGGACGCCGATGCCATTCAGGCTGCCGTCTCCACCCGGATGGGCGACCTGTTTCAGGAATCCATCACCCTGATCGGTCTGATCGTTTACGTGTTCTTCTCCAACCCGGAACTGGCGTTGATCGGGCTGATCATCGCTCCGGCGCTGGTCTTTCCGGTCGTGCACTTCGGTCTGAAGCTGCGCGGGACTACCCATCGATCCCAGGAACGGATGGCCGACGTGGCCACGATCCTCGAGGAGACCATCCGCGGGGTGCGCATCGTCAAAGCCTTTACCATGGAGAAATTCGAGATCGGGCGGTTCCACGATGCGACGCGCCGCCATCTCTCCTCCAACCTGAAGTCGCAGAAGATTCAGGCACTGACCTCACCGGTGATGGAGATCATCTCCGGAGTCTGTCTGCTGGCGTTGTTCATGTACGCGAACCGCCGCATCAGCAGCGGCACGCTGACCATCGGACAATTCGTCAGTTTCCTGGCGGCGCTGGCAGCCATGTACCAGCCGATCAAGAAATTGAACAAGGTCAATCTGTCGTTGAATACGGCACTCTCCGCCGCGGAACGCGTCTTCCGGATGCTCGACATCGACAACGAGGTCAAGGAGAAGCCGGATGCCGTCGTGCTGACGGACGTGGGTGAGGGCATCCGCTACCAGAACGTTCAGTTCTCCTACAACGCGGATCCCGTTCTGCGCGACGTGGAGCTGACCATCTCGCCGGGAGAAATCGTCGCCCTGGTCGGCGGCAGTGGCGCCGGAAAGTCGACCTTCGTCAACCTGCTCCCTCGCTTCTTCGACGTGAATGGCGGCCGCATCACCGTGGGGGGGCACGATGTCCGCGACGTCGGGCTCTTTTCCCTCCGCAGCCTGATGGGATTCGTGACCCAGGAAGTGATCCTGTTCAACGACACCGTGCGCAACAACATCGCTTACGGCCGCGCCGATGCGGAGGAGCAGCGAGTGATGGCGGCCGCGCGTGCGGCCAACGCCCACGACTTCATCGTCAATCTTCCTCAGGGCTATGACACCTCCATCGGAGAATCGGGAGTGCTGCTCTCCGGCGGACAGCGGCAGCGCCTGGCCATTGCCCGGGCCCTGTTCAAAGACCCCCCCATTCTGGTTCTGGATGAAGCCACCTCGGCGCTGGACACCGAATCCGAGAGGCTGGTGCAGGCGGCGCTGAACAACCTCATGCAGGGACGGACCACACTGGTCATCGCCCATCGGCTCTCCACTATCAGGAGTGCGGACAAGATCGTGGTTCTCGATCAGGGGCGTATCGTCGAAGTCGGGCGTCACGAGGAGTTGCTGGCCAGGCGAGGGATGTACCGCAAACTGCACGATCTGCAATTCCTCGAAGATCCAGCGGGAGCCCTTGCGTGAGGAAGTACCTTCCCGTCGCCGCAACCTGGTTCGTGCGGACGCTGCATGCCACCCTGCGGCTGCGGCATTCACAGTCGGCCAACCTCGAGCAGGTTCCCCAATACATCCAGACTTTCTGGCATGAGCATCTCGCCCTGATGCTCCACTCCCGTTTCCGGCACCCCATCATGGTGATGTCGTCGCGATCGAAGGACGGCGACCTCTCTGCCGGCGTTTTCGAGAGATACGGGGTGGAGTGCGCCCGGGGATCGTCCACCCGCGGTGGATCGAGCGCCCTGCGTGAGATGATCCGCCGCGCGCGCAACGGCAGGAACATCGTCTTTACGCCCGACGGCCCCACAGGCCCTCGCCGGGTGGCCAAAGACGGAGTGATCTTCGCCGCGCAGGCCACCGGGTTGCCCATCGTGCCGGTCGCTTTCACCGCTAAAAAAAAAAGCGACTGGCATCGTGGGACCGCATGGTCATCCCCTGGCCGTTCGCAAAGGCACTGTTTGTCTATGGAGAACCGATCGTGGTGCCGCGAGACGGCAACGTCGAAGAATGGCGCGTCCGTGTGCAGGACGCACTCAACGAGTTGTCCGAGCGCGCCGAAGCGCAATTCGATGAGCTCTGGTCGGCCGGCGACTGACATGCTCAGCGCGCCCCGGCTGCGGAAGAGGACCCTGTGATCGATTCGATGACAGGCTTCGGCCGCGCTGCCGGAGCTCTCTCTTCCCGGTACTTCGTGGCGGTGACCGTGAAGAGTGTGAACCACCGGTTTCTCGAAGCGTCGGTCCGGCTCCCTGAGTACCTGTGGGAAGTCGAGCCCATGGTGCGGGGGCTGACGTCGGAGACGTTCTCACGCGGAAAAGTCGATGTGTCCATCCGGGTGCAGCGCACCTCGCAGCCGGAGTACCACGTCCGCATCAACACCCAGATTGCCAACACCGTGGTGCCCCAGCTGCGGGCCATCGCCGAGGAACTGGGGCTGGGATCTTCGTTCTCCGGAAGCGATCTTCTCCGAGTTCCCGATCTACTCCAGGTAGAAGCGATCGAGACGGAGGTCACCGAGGAGGAACGTCTCGCGCTGACCGCACTGGTTCGATCCGCGTTCGGCGAGGTGCGAACCATGCGGAAGCGGGAAGGGGAGAGCCTGGAGACCGACATTCGATCGCGGCTGGCAATGATGCGACAGCTGCAGGAGCAGCTGGCCGCCCATCGCGATGACGTTCGGAGCGAACTCCTGGCGTCGTACAAGCAGCGTGTTCAGGAGATTGCGTCCGTTGCCGGTGTCGAGGTGGACCAGACCCGCATCGCTCAGGAAGTGGTACTGATGGTGGAGAAAGGCGACATCGCGGAAGAGCTCACCAGGCTGACCCATCACGTCGATTCGATGGGCAAGGCCATCGACGGCAACGAGCCGGCCGGAAAGAAGCTGGACTTCGTTTCGCAGGAGATGCTGCGCGAGGTCAACACCATGGGGTCGAAGTCACGTTCCGCAGCCATCCGGACCCTCGTTGTAGAATTGAAGACCGAGGTCGAGCGGGTCCGCGAGCAGGTCCAGAATGTCGAGTAATTTCCATCCCGACGGCACCCTCTTCATCGTCTCCGGACCCTCCGGCGCTGGCAAGACCACCCTCATTGAAGAGGTTCGCCGCCAGCTCGAGCCGATCGGCATCACTCTCTACTTTTCGGTATCCCACACCACCCGGGCCATGCGCGCTGGGGAAGTGGAGGGTCGCGATTACCATTTCGTTTCCCCTCAACAGTTTGCGGAGATGGACGGGCGGGGGGAATTTATCGAATGCGCCGTCGTTCATGAGCATCGGTACGGGACTTCGAAACGCGAGGTCGTCGCCCGGCTCGACCGCGGCGAGGACGTCATCCTCGATATCGACTACCAGGGCGCACGGCAGATTGCTCGCGACCCCGTTCTGGGCGACAAGAAGCGATCGTTGAGTATCTTCATCTTCCCCCCGTCGTTCGGACACCTCGAGAATCGCCTCCGGGCTCGCGGACTCAACAGTGACACGGAGATCGAGAGGCGGCTGCAGAAGGCCGTCGATGAGATCGATGCAGGGAAAGAGAAAGAGTTTTACGACTACGTGATCATCAATGACGATCTGGTCGTCGCCACCGAGTGTCTCAAGGCGGCGATCATCGCCAAAAAGCTTCAGACGAAGACAGCTCTCGATGCCATCGCCACGATGGCCGCGAAGCTCAAGGAGGAACTCGATGGAAAATTTGCCAGAAGGCGTTGACAGCCGATTCCGCTACGTCCTGCTCGTGTCCAAGCGCGCAGAGCAACTCATCCAGGGATCGATGCCGAAGGGCAAGTCCAAATACGCCAAGCCGACACGGGTGGCCATGGAAGAGATCAACCAGAATCAGGTCAAGTGGCAGCTGGCCCCGCCAGTGGAAGAGCCCACCGCTCTCGAAAACGAATAGATCCTGCCTACGGTCTGCGGTCGTCTTCTTCGGGAAGGCGCCGTGGGCCGGACAGCGTTGATCGCGGGATCGCAGATGACGAAGCCTTTCCGGCTGACCGATCGTCGATTCGTTTCCGCGCTTCCCGATTCGTCGTCCAGCCCCTCCTCATGAAGATCGTACTCGGCGTCTCTGGCGGAATCGCGGCGTACAAAGCGCCCGATCTGGTTCGGCGTCTTCGCGAAACCGGGGCCGACGTGCGGGCCATCCTCACCCCCAACGCCGCGCGCTTCGTCTCGCCGCTCTCGATCGCAGCAGTCTCCGGCCACGGAGTCATCATCGAACAGTGGGGCGATCCCTCCACCGGCGGCGTCGATCACATCGAGCTGGCGCGGTGGGCCGATCTCCTGCTGATCGCGCCAGCCACCGCCAACATCCTGGCGAAGCTGGCAGCCGGACTGGCCGACGATGCGCTCTCCACCTACGCTCTGGCGCATCGCGGGACCATCGTCGTGGCACCGGCAATGAACACCTCCATGCTCCGGCATCCCGCGGTTCAGGCGAATCTGGCCTCGCTGCGCAATCGCGGGGTGATCGTTCTCGACCCCGATCGCGGTCTGCTGGCCTGTGGCGACGAGGGAAGCGGCCGCATGCCCGACCCTCCCGTCATCGCGCAATTCGTCAAGGACCTGGACCGGCGCGATCTCGAAGGCCGCACCATCCTGGTCACCGCCGGCCCGACCCGCGAGCCGATCGACCCAGTGCGGTATCTGTCCAACCGCTCATCAGGAAAGATGGGATACGCGCTGGCCGAAGCGGCTCAACGCCGAGGGGCGAAGGTGACTCTGGTGTCGGGACCGGTGGCCATCGCCGTACCGGCCGGAGTCACGGTGGTCGCCGTGGAGACCGCCGACCAGATGCATGCCGCCGTGATGCACCACCTGCCCGGGAACGCCATCGTGATCAAGGCGGCAGCCGTGGCCGACTTTTCGCCGCAGACGGTCGCCGATCAGAAGATCAAGAAATTGTCGGGCAACGATGCCATGACCCTCGCGCTGCGCAAGAACCGCGACATCCTGGCCGACGTCGCGGCAGCCTCTCCGCGACCCTTCATCGTCGCCTTCGCCGCGGAGACGGATTCCGTCGAGTCCCATGCCCGGGCGAAGCTGCAAAGCAAGGGCGTCGACCTGATCGTGGCCAATGATGTCTCCGACCGGGCCATCGGCTTCGACTCGGAGCAGAACGAAGTGCTGGTGCTGGGACGCGATGGTTCGTCAACGAAGATCGAGCGCGCTTCGAAGATCGTTGTGGCCAATCGGATCCTGGATCTGGTGGCGGAGCGGCTCCCCTCGTAGCCTCGGCCGGCACGGCCGGCGGCGCTGGTAGCCCAAGGCTCCGCCACGATCACGCTCAAGACTCTCTGCCGCGCAGGCTCCTAGGGTGAACGCGCTGGCGCGCCCCCCGCACAGACAGGAGTTCTGTGCCTGTCACTTTCCAGGGAATCCGCAGGCAGGGGCGGACGCAAATTGCGATAATCATCTGATGATCGAAGACCTTCGCTACGAGCTCGCACTCCTTCGCGACCTCGGATTCACCCACCTCGATGTTCGTCCCTCGGCCGCGCCGGCCCCGGTGCCTCTGCCATCGTCAATTGCCGTGAGAGCGAAGGCTTCTGCCGCCGCCGGCGATCCCGCCTCGCTGCTGGCCGAGATGGCCGCCATCGCCTCGATCTGCGTGAAGTGTCGCCTGTCTGAGACGCGCACGCAGGTCGTTTACGGCGTGGGAAACCCCGCGGCGGACCTGATGTTCATCGGCGAGGCTCCCGGCCGCGACGAGGACCTGAAAGGGGAGCCGTTCGTCGGCCGCGCCGGCCAGCTCCTCACCGACATCATCAAGGCGATGAAGCTCACGCGCGACGATGTGTACATCGCCAACGTCGTCAAGTGCCGCCCGCCGGAGAACCGCAATCCGGAGTCCGACGAGCTCGACGCCTGCCGCCCGTACATTCACCAGCAGATCGAGATCATCCAGCCCAGAGTGATCGTGACGCTCGGCAAATTCGCGCTGCAGAGCCTGACCGGAAAGACCTACGCCGTCTCTACCACTCGTGGACAGTGGCAGGATTTCAACGGAATCCGCGTCATGCCCACGTACCACCCCGCCTACCTGTTGCGCACGCCGTCGGCGAAGAGAGATGTGTGGGCCGACATGAAGCTGGTGATGGCGGAGCTGGCCGGCAAATCCGACTGAAGCGCCTTTCGTAGCGCCGGCGCCCTACCTGCGCTGCTCGGAGAGATCCACCGGAAAAGGATGCGCCCCGCTGCTATCCTCCGGCACCATGCCGTCCGGGCTCTCCGAATACGCCGAAGTCTCCATTCCTCTGGCGGTGCACGGCACGTTCACCTATGCCGTCCCAGAGGAATTGCGGGACGGTGTGAGGCTCGGGTCGCGGGTGGAGGTGCCGTGGGGGCCGAAGCGCACCACGGCGTTCGTGGTCGCGCTTTCCGACGTCTGCAATGGCGATCCGGCAAAGCTCAAATCGATCCGGGCACTTCTCGATGACGACGAGCCGGCCCTCACTCCGGAAATCATCGAGCTTTGCCGCTGGGCGGCGGAGTACTACCTCGCGCCGCTGGGTGAGATGTTGAAGGTCGCTCTGCCGGCGAACATGTCCTCGCGCGGCCGGCGCCAGGTCGCGGCGATGGGCGACGCGGAGTCGATCGATGCCGCGGTGCGCGATCGGCGCGTGCTCGCTTCCGATCTTCCGCTGCTCGATGAGCTGAAACGCCGACCGTTACCGTTCGATGCCGCACTGGAGGCGAGTTCTCGTCCGGCCATTCAGCGACTGCGCGCCGCCGGCCTGATCTCGATCGCCGATCGTTTCGATGATGCAAAGGGCGTTCGCTACGATCGCTTCGTCATCCTGGAGTCGGTGCCTGATGGGCTCACGACCAAGCAGGCGGATGCCGCATTGCTGCTGCAGGCGCGCGGCGGCGAGATACCGGTCGCAGCGTTCGAGCGCGCCGGTGTCAGCTCAGCGATCCTCGGCAAGCTAGTGGAAAAGGGAGTGGTCCGCGTGGAGCGGCGTCCACGCCGGCACACGCTCGATGCGTTTCTGGCCGGTCTCGATCCCGCGGCGGTCGGTGAGATCCACCACTCCCTCCAGCAGCAGAAGGCCATGGAGACCATCCGCGCATCGTTCGGCAGCTTCGCCCCCTTTCTGCTGGAAGGCATCACCGGCAGCGGGAAAACCGAGGTGTACATCGAGTTGATGAGGGAAGCGGTGCGACGGGGAGATCAGGCGCTGCTCATGGTGCCGGAGATTTCGCTGACGCCGGTGTTCGCCTCGCGACTGAAGGAGCGATTTGGAGAACGGATTGCCATCCTGCACAGCAGCCTCTCGGCCAGTGAGCGCTATGACCAGTGGTGGCGAGCCCGGCGCGGCGAAGTCGATGTGGCCATCGGCCCACGCTCCGCGCTGTTCACGCCCTTCGAGCGTCTGGGGCTGATCGTGGTCGATGAAGAGGGGGATGGCGCCTACAAACAGGATGAGGCCCCTCGCTATCACGCCCGCGATCTCGCGGTCGTGCGCGCGCAGTTTCGAGGCATTCCGGTGGTGCTGGGCTCGGCCACGCCGTCGCTGGAGTCGCGCGAGAACGCGGCGCGCGGCAAATACACGCTGGTGCGGATGACCCAGCGGGTGGAAGAACGATCTCTGCCGAAGACCGCCGTGATCGACCTGCGCCGCGAGCGGGGGGAAAAAGAGGACCGCGGCTTCGTCATCTTCACCTCCACGCTCAAAGACGCGCTGCGGGAGACGTTTCACGCCGGGGAGCAGGCCATCATCCTGATGAACCGCCGCGGCTACGCGCCGTTCCTGTTGTGCCGCGAGTGCGGCCATGAGTTCCGCTGCACCGAATGCAGCGTGACCCTGACCGTGCACCGCCGCGACGGCCAGCTGGTCTGCCATTACTGCGGGTTGCGCAAGCCCATTCCTGCGAAGTGCCCGCTGTGCTCCGGCGAAGTTCTGCAGCCGATCGGGTTCGGCACTGAGAAAGTCGAAGAGCGTTTCCGCCGGGAGTTTCCGGAGGTCACGGTGGAGGTGCTCGATCGCGACTCCACCCGGAAGAAGGGGGAGATGGTGCGCATCCTCGACCGTTTCCGCCGCCGCGAGACGCAAGCGCTGATCGGCACGCAGATGCTCAGCAAAGGCCATCACTTCCCCTACGTGACCCTCACTGCCGTCCTCAACGCCGACTCCATCCTCGGCTATCCCGATTTTCGCTCCGCCGAAAAAACGTTCTATCTGCTCACGCAGGTGGCCGGCCGTTCGGGCCGGGGCGAGCTGCAGGGCCGCGTGCTGATCCAGACCGCATTCCCCGGCCACTACGCCATCCAGCACGCGCTGCAACACGACTACGAAGCCTTTTACGAATCGGAGATGCAGTTCCGGACCACGTTCCACTACCCGCCACTGACCTCGATGATCGGGATCGTGTTTCGCGGAGAGTCACTGCCAGCGGTCGAGCGCGCGGCGTCGCTCGTCGGAACGTCTCTGGAGGAGGCCGTCCGCCCTCTGCACGACGCGCGCATCCAGGGCCCTGCCCCCGCCCCGATGGCCCGCATCAAGGGTTCCTATCGATTCCAGATCCTGCTGCGCTCCTCCCAGCGGGCAGCGTTGCGGCGGGCGGTGGAAGCGGTGATGACCGGAAAGCGGTGGAAGGGCGTGGAAGTGGCCATCGACGTCGATCCGATCAACATCCTGTAACGAGGGATTCCTGCGGAGTCCGAACAACGACCTCCGCAAGGCAATGATCCTCTTCGTCGCCCCGATCCCCATCGGACCCAGCATTTATGGTGTCGCGAAAAGAATCAGAAGAGTGAAAGGCTCGAGGACACTTTGAAGACCCCATCAGGAGTATCTTCAATACTTACCCCATCAATACGGAGGTGCGCAGGTGACCCGTTCCGGCTTTCTCAGCTACATCGCCGTCTGTCTCTCTCTCTGCGCCGCCACGTCTCAGGCGCAGCAGATCACCGCCACGCCCGGAGACGAGAAGTGGGGTGATCGAAAAACGGTCATCAGCCAGGGGCAGATCCTCTGGTACGACGCCACCGGTGTGTGGCTGTTCAACGGATCGACCAGTGTTCGTCTGCAGGCGACCATCACGGTCAACGACCCGACGTTCACTCTTGGAAACGACTCGACCCCGGGGCGTGTGATCGCCGCCTGGCGCACTGGCGCCGATGGCGATACGTACGTGAATGCGGACGGCGGCACGACCATTAAAGTGTTTCCGACAAACCCGATCAATGCGGCGGTTACCATGAACCTGGAGTCTGTAGCGGTGGCCGACGGCTGCGTCTTCATGGCTCTCAATGCCCCCAACGCGAACGCCCAGCAGGTATCGTTTGTCTACAAGGTCAACGCCACCACCGGCGCGGCGGTACTGATCGGTGGTGCAGCCACGGCGGCTCCCGGTCGAGTCAACAAGCTGGCCACGAGTCAGTGCAAAGCTGTCTGGCTTTATGACGACAGCACGAATCCGATGCGCTTGTATTACTACGACGGCAGGGCCACCTCTGCCGACGGCAGTTACGTGACGACCATCGAAACGGACGCCACGCTGACAGGGCCGGAGATTACGAATGGCAAGATCGTGTACTCGAAGCAGGTCGGCGGGATCGGGCAGGTGTTTGTCTATGACACAACAGCCGTATCGCCGGCGCCCGTTCAACTCACGAACTACGCGCTGACCTCGCGGAGCGTCGGCACGAACTCCGGAGGCATTTTCACCGACGGCCGGCACCTTGCGTGGACCTGGCAGACAACGGCAGGCAACTCGCGACAGATCGTCCTGAACGGCCAGGTGCCGATGACCGACTCCACGAACAAGCCCGCCGATGGGGCGACGACCTTTTACCCGTTCCAGCTGGACCGAGGGCAACTGTCATGGGTCGGTACAGGCACGTTGCGTTTCGCCGATTCCAACGGCATTACCGCGGTGCCGCTCACCCCATCCACGACATTCAACAAGGCGTTTCTTGCTGATGGATACCTCACGTGGCTCGGTACGGCCACGGGGCAGACGAACCTCGACGTCTTTCGCTATGCGGCCGCTGCGCCTGTCGCCACATCGCCACCGCTCGTCATCATCGCCTCCGCCGCACCGGGCCAGGTCACCGTCGCCTGGGAACGGATCCTCGGCGCCTCGGCGCACAACCTCTACATGGCCCAGGTCTCCGGGGTGACCAAAGACAACTACGCGTCGCTCACCGGCGGTCAGCGATTTACCAACGTGACCAGCCCTTACACCATCCCCGCGCTCGCGAACGGGAGCTACTTCTTCGTGGTGACGGCGGTCGAGGGGGGGATCGAAGGCCCCAGCTCACGCCAGGCATCCGCCGTTGTCGGAACAGCCTGGTCCCGCGCCTACGACACTCAGCACTACAGTTTCTTCGACGTCAAGGCCGATCGCGCAAACGCATCGATTCTGTACGCGGCGAGCTCCGAGGGAGTGTGGAATAGCATTGATAGCGCGCGAACCTGGAGCCCGATGCCCGGTCTCCTGAACGGGGTCGACATTCAAGCTGTCGGCGCCAACGGATCCACGGTGATCGCGCTCAGCAAGGACGAGAGGATCTTTCGCAGCACCACCAGCGGCGCGTCCTGGTTGCAGGTTGCCGTTTCGACCCCAACACGCCTCGTCGGCTCGACGCACAAGTCGCTCATGAACGACCCGTTGAATGCCAGCATCTGGTACGCCGGTGACTTCAATACGACCAATTCCACCCCCAAAAGCTTTGTCCTCAAGTCCATCGACGGTGGCGCGACGTGGACACAGGCCGGTACGTTCAGCGGCGGCTCCGATATCCGGGCCTATGGGCTCGCGGCCGATGCCGCAACAGCGAACGTGGTGTACGCGTCAGGCAGCGGTGTCCCCGTCGCCAAGACCGTGGACGGCGCCGCCACCTGGAGCGACATCAGTCCGCGGTTTGGCCGCTTCTATGGCCTGGCGGTCGGACCGGCGAACACGGTTTACACCTGTGGAGTTGATGTGTCGTCCAGTCCGGTCGGCGTTTACAAGAGCACGAACGGCGGCACCTCGTGGACGCAGATGAACAGCGGACTGCCCACGCTCCTGCCGAATCTTTCCAGTCTCTTCCTCGATCCAACGAACCCCAACATTGTGTTCGCTGGCGGAGCGGACGGCTACTTCTTCTCCACCAACGGCGCGACCACCTGGGCCGCCGGACCGGGAGGCACCTATCCCAGCGCCTCGCTGCAGATCACCGCCATGACCATGACGGCATCGCGCACCCTCGTCGCCGCAACCAACGCGGGCATCTTCATTCTGCCGCAGGGCGCTGGTCCGACGCTCGCGCAGGTCTCCCCCTCGAGCGGCACAGCTTCTGGTGGCACGGTCGTAACGCTCACCGGAACGAACTTCGTCGCTGCCAGCGGCCTCCGCGTCCTGCTCGGCGGATCGGACGCTGTCGTCAACCTCGGCGGCTCGACCTCGACGTCGATTCAGGTGACCGCCCCCGCCCACGCGGCTGGTGCTGTCGATGTCGTGGCGATCAATCCAGACGGCCAGTCGGCGGTTCTCCCCGCCTCGTTCACCTTCATCGGTTGTACCTTCGAGGTCAGCCCTCTTTCGGCGGCGTTCTCTTCGGGCGCAGCCTCGGGCTCGATCCAGGTGTCCGCGGGAACCGGCTGCCCCTGGACCGCGTCCGTTCCAGGCGGCTTCGTATCGATCACTGCCGGATCGAGCGGGACCGGCAACGGCACGGTGACCTATCAGGTGCAGCAGAACACGACCAGCGCCGGCCGCAGCATCACGGTGACCGTGGCCGGAAGGAGTGTCGTCGTCAATCAGGCCGCCTCAGGAGTCACGCCTCCTTTGCTCGCGGCCACGGCGAGCAGCAGCACGCAGGTCTCATTAGCGTGGACCTCTGTCCCCGGTGCGACGTACACGGTCATGCGCAGTCAAAGCGGGCTGTCGTTCGCGCCTGTGGTCACCACATCCAGTCTGGCTTTCAACGACACGGTCAGCACGGGTGCCTACCTCTATCGCGTGGACGCCATGGCCTCGTCCACTCTGCTCGCCTCGAGCAACATCGATCTCGCGGTGCCTTTCGCATACTTCAATCCATCGCTGGCGGGCGGGACGATCGTGCGCGCCGCTCACTTCACCGATCTGCGACAGGTTGTGAATTCGGCTAGAGCCTTGTTCGGCTGGTCGGCTGCGTCGTACACGAACTCGATCGTGGTCGGAGGGCTCGTGAAAGTAGTGGACATCACGGAGATCAGGGGTGCCGTCGATCGCGTTCGCGCAGCGATCGCCTTGGCGCCGATGTCGTATAGCGATCCGACCGTGACTCCCGCGGTCACGGTCATCAAAGCGACTCACATTCAGGAGCTGCGCAGCGCCTTGCAGTAGTCAGCGTCTTCACCCGGTAAGTTCGGTCCCATCGGGAACATCGGCTTTGGGGACGGGAGACAATCCCGCCAGTTGATGTTTCAGTGTGACCACAGCGCAAAGGGTGCGCGTTTTCCGGTACCCAGGGTTCGCCGTCTGGTCCCGTGGGGAACACTCGTGATCCACTCGCTACTCACGCTTGGAAAACGAGGCGCACCATGGCGCCACTCGGCTCGTAAGGAGGACTGATGTGGTGGATGAACCTGGTGGCCCTGGTCCTCGTTGCTGCGATGCTTTGGAAAGCCATGGTCATCGTTCCGCCGGGCAACGTGTTTATCGTGGAACGGATGGGCATGTTCAAGCGCGTGTTGCATCCGGGAATGAACGTGATCGTGCCGTTCGTCGACTCGATTTCGCGGCGGTACTCCATGGCCAAGTCGACGTTGACGATTGCCCAGGCGTTTCGCACGAAAGATGAACAGGATGTCCAGATCGCCGTTTCGGTGGAGTGCCAGCTCCTCGATCCAGTGCGCGTGAGATACGCGAGCGGCGGGGACATCGCCGACAGTCTGAAAAGCATCGTCGTTTCCGCTCTCAGCAGGGAAGCGGCGCAGCAGACGGTCGACAACCTCATCGACAATCGCGCCTTGCTGGGAGAGTCCGTGCGACGATCCGCCGCTCCGGCGGTAGACACCTTCGGCGTGTGGATCGCCGGCTGTACTGTCGACTCAGTCGAGCGGGTGTCCTTGTTCCGGTAGCGGCCCGAATCGGATGTGGCACAGACAGGAGTGGGTCTGTGGCCGGTACTCGCGCTTTGGAACCTGCGCTCGAGGACCGGCCTCTCGTCAGGAACGGAGAGGCCGCCGGTGGTTCATTGCCAGTCCTTGCCCGCGAGCGCCACCAGCTCTGCGGCGCTGAGCGGTCCCGCGGCGAACGTATCGGTGTGTGAGGTCAGGAGCTGACGGAACTTCAGGGCGGCCGGGAAACCGGTCTTGATCCCTTTCTTCGTGGCCACCTCGTCCGCCTTGCGGTCCTGCTCGGGGGTCGTGGCCGGGCCGATGCCGAGGTAGTCCCAGCTGTCGCCGTCGAGGTGTGCGTAGAGTTGCACGGTGGGGTTGCCTGCCTCCTTCGCAATCTCGTCCTGGGCGGCCATCCATTTGAGGAACTCGAGATGCTTGCCGGCAGCGACGTGGTAGATGCAGATGCGGACCCGCGACTGCTCTTTCTTGTCGGGCATCCAGCGCGGTGCCGCGCTGGCCAGTGCGCACACCACGACAATCGCGAGCTGTCCGTAGCGCTTCATCCGGTTTGCCTCCATCAGAACCGCGACGCGGTCAGCTTCACATCCGCGCGGGCCCAGGCCTTCTGGAATCGCGCCTCGATCGCCGCTGCTTCATCGTTGCGGCCCTCGGCGCGCAGCGCCTGGCCCAGGCCGAAGAGCGACCAGCCATTTTCACGGTTGTGGCTGAGGTCATCCCAGTAAACCATCTCCGCCTCCTTCGCCCGCCCCGCTTCCAGAAGCACCGCGCCGAGGGCCTGCCGCGGCGGGTAATGCCACTCGAAGGGCTCGGTGTAGTTGAGGGCACTCTCCAGACGCACCGCGCGGTCGAGATGAGCGATCGCGGCGTCGTAGTCCTTTCGCTTCGCGGCGATCTCTCCGGCGAGTATTTCGGGTGCCGAGGCCAGGATCGAGCCCGCCGTGTTGGTCGCGAACAGCGTGTAGTTCAACGACGGGTCGGCGGCGATCCGCCGCACCTCGGCCAACTCTTTCTCCGCTTCGTCGAGTTGCCCCTTGGCCACCAGGGCCTGTCCGCGCGCGTAGTGCCAGGTGCCATTCAGATAGAGGAAGCGCGCCGGTGGAGCCGGCTCGGCCATCATGGCGTCCCATTTCCCGAAGCGGGTCAGCGCGTACCACGGCACCACCCGGAAGCCGGCCAGGAGGGGCAGCTTGTCGAGTAGCTCGTCGGAGACCTTGGAGGCCAGCTTGCGCGCCGCATCGATGGCCACCTGACTGCGTCCCTCGGCGGTAGCGGCGAACCAGAGAAAGTGGATGTTGTGCGGGTAGTAGGCGATCGGATAGAGCCCCTGCGCGCGGCACTGCGCGATGTAGTCCTCGTCCGCGGCGACGCCCGCCTCGTTGGAGGCCGCGGCGTCGGCGTAACGACCCACCCGCTGGTAAATGTGCGACGGCATGTGAACCATATGGCCGGCCCCCGGCATCAATTTGAGGAGCCGGTCAGCCGCGGCCTCCGCTTTCTCCGGGGTGTTCGTCGCCTCCATGGCGTGGATGTAGAGATGGTTCGCGCCCGGATGGTTCGGCTTCTTTGCCATGACCATTTCCAATGTGGACACGATGATGTTGGTCTCCGCGTACGGTCGCCCATCGCGCGCCCAGTAGTTCCAGGGGCGGAGATCCATCAGAGCCTCCGCATACATGGTCGCCGCGTCGAGATCACCGGGGAACCGTCGCACCACTTCCTGCATGGCCTTGGCGTAGGCCTGGTCCCGTGCGACGCGGTCCTCCTTCCTGCCCGAATAGCGCTGAGCCACTGCATCGATGTACGCCCGCTCGCGCGGGGTGGCTCCGGCCTTCATGGAAACGGCCTTCCGGGCAAGCTCATAGGCTTTCGGCTCGTCGTCCGGCGACATCGGTACGTTGATGTTGGGTCCCAGAACGAGAGCCTGGCCCCAGTACGCCATGGCGCAGTCAGGATCCAGCCGCGCCGCCTCCCGGAAGGAACGGCTGGCCTCCGCATGGTTGAAGCCGTAGGTCAGATCGATGCCCTGATTGATGAAGAGCTGAGACTTCTTCGACTTCGTGGAAACGGGAAAGGTGTACGAACCAAGGTTCTGAAGCCGCGGAGCCAGCTCGCCGGTGGGCGCCGGCTTGTCCGTCTCCGCCGACTTTTGATAGTGCTGGTGGGTGGTGGTCTGCGCCCCGGCGCTGACAACGACCAGGGCAAGGGCACAAGCGAGAGGAAATCTCATTACCGGCCTCCTGTAGGCCGTCGATTCTATCGTTGAGCCCGCTCTTCCCGCAATTCGCCGAGCTCGTCCGAAGGTACTGGCGAGCGGCGCGCGCCGGATCTCAACGACACGATCCGGAGTCCATAGGCGGGGACCGCACTAGGAGGCTGCGCGGCGAACGTATGGAGCGTGATCTTGGCGGAGCCTTGGGCAACCAGCGCCGCCGGCCGTGCCGGCCTATGACTGGGTGACCGCGTCGATCGTTCGCGAGGGCGATCGCTGGCCGTAAA
>JBKJQB010000011.1:0-11496 GCA_046594105.1 Thermoanaerobaculia bacterium | reverse complement strand
GGGATACGCAAGACGGCGGCGGCCCCACGCTTCTTCATGCGTGAGCTTCGCCCCGGTCGTCTCGGCGACACGCTTGAACTCGGTGACCAGCGTGGTCGCCGAGTTCAAGCGTGTCGCCGAGACGACCGGGGCGAAACTCACGCATGAAGAAGCGTGGGGCCGCCGCCGTCTTGCGTATCCCATTCAGAAGGCGAACGAAGGCAACTATCAGTTGCTTGTGTTCGAGAGCGAAGGATCGCTCAGCGAGCTGGATCGCCGGATGAAGAATTCCGATCGGATTCTGCGGCACATGATCGTGCGCACGGATCTGGATCACAAGCGGGCTGACAAGCTGGCCAAGAAGAATCCGAAGAAGGAACGGGTCCGTCCGGCCACCTTCGCGCCGGCTTCAGGAATGTCGCAGAGCGCGACGTCCCCGGCCATGGCACCCGCCTCCACCCCCGCGACCGAAGAAGCGATGCCTGCTGATCTGGTCGAGACGACGCCGCGCGCTGATGTCGCGCCGGCCGAATAAGGAGATACGAGATGGCCCCTCCAACCCGAGGCCCTCGTCCCGCCGGCGGTGGTGCCGGTGGACCACAGGGCGGCAAGAAGAAGTTCTTTTACCGTCGCAAGCGCGTCTGCAAGTTCTGCGTCGAGAAGCTCGAGTACATCGACTACAAGGACGTGAAGATGCTGCAGCAGTTCATTCCGGAGCGCGGCAAGATTCTGCCCCGCCGCATCTCAGGAACCTGCGCCCTCCATCAACGCAAGCTGCAGAACGCCATCAAGCGCGCGCGCATCGCGGCGATGCTTCCCTTCGCCACGGACTGACCTTTCCATGAGCGAGACGCCGTTGCAGAGCGAGCCTGTTGTGCCAGCGGACCTCCCCGTGAGGACCGTGGGCCATCGTGTTCGGAGCATTCTGGGCTACGCCGTGCTGGCGGGCCTGATGCTGGTGTCTCCGCTTTTTGTCTTTCTTCCCGCCGCCCTGTTCCATTGCGGAATCCGCAATGGCCGCAAGGCGGCATGGTTCGTCCTGGCTACGGGAGCAGCGTTCGCCGCTTTGATCGCGGCTCCTGCGGCGCAGGCGTCCGCGTCCAACGCGCACATGAGCCTGGCCTATCTGCTGGCGCTGGTAGCCGGCGTGGGACTTCCCGCGCTCATCCTGCTTCCGATGGTGGAACGGGCGGAGTCGTTCGGCAGGATCCTCACGTTGGCGATCGTGCTGAGCGTTGCCGGTCTGGCCCTGACCGAAGTCTTCATGCAGACCGCCGCGTCGTTCTCTCCGTACGCCGACCAGATGGTCAGCGCGCGCGAGACCTCGGCGAAATTCGTCACGGCCTACCAGAAGGCGGGGATGCCTGCCGATGCCGTCCGCTTCCTCCAGAAGTGGATGAACATCGGCGTCTACTGCCTGCCCGCGTTTCTGCTCATCGACATCGCGGTCGTTTTTCTGTTCAGTCTTCTGATGCTCAGCCGTTTGCGGACATGGCGGGACACCGCTCCGCTGCTCAGTCCCTATCGCTTCCGCAACCTGTCGTTGCCGGAGTGGCTGCTGTTCGCATTCGTGGTCGGCGGTCTCTCGCCGCTTGCCTCGGGAATGCCGCAGCGGGTGGGGGCCAACATCCTGGCGGTGGTCACCTTTCTCTATCTGCTGCAGGGACTGGCGATCTTCCGTTCGCTGGTCACGGCGGCAGGCACCAGTTTCTTCGGTTCGATGTTCGCGTACGGGATGCTCTGCATTCTCACGCTGACAGGGATCGCGCCGCTGCTGCTCAGCATGGCCGGACTCTTCGACTCGTTTTTCGACTTCCGACACTTCAAACGAAAGGATCACTCAGATGAAAGTCATTCTCATTGACGAGATCCGCGGGCTCGGCTCGCGGGGCGACGTCGTCACGGTCAAGGCTGGCTACGCGCGTAATTTTCTTCTCCCCAAGAAAATGGCCCGTGAAGCCACGGCCGGAAATCTCAAGGCCGTCGAGCAGGAGCGCAAGAAGTGGGCTCTGCTCGGGGCCAAGGAAAAAGTAGAAGCGCAGGCTGCCGCCGAGCGCGTCAAAGGCACGAAGATCGTCGTGCTCAAGCGTGTAGGCGACCATGGCCAGCTCTTTGGTTCCGTCACCACCCATGACATTGCCGAGGCCCTCACGGCCAAAGGCATCGAAGTGGACAAGCGCAGGATCGAGATCGCACAGCCGATCAAGACCCTGGGCATGCACCAGGTCGAGGTCAAGCTGTATCGCGACGTCAGCGCGGTCATCGAGGTGGAGGTCTCTCCGGTCGGCGGAGGAGAAGTTGCCGCCCCCGCGCCGCCTCCCGGCACCGCCGTCACCAATGCCGGAAAGCATTCCATGGACCACGATGAAGAAGAGGGGTCTGGGTCCGGCCGTCGCCGGTAATTTTCGATCTTGAAGGCGGATGGAGGGGCGCTCACGCGACCGAGCAACACCCCTCATCCCCGCTTCGCGGACCTTCTCCCCGCTGCGGCGGGGAGAAGGAACTCGATGGGAAAGCGTCCCGTTTTTTAGATTCAATCACTGCGCTTCCTGCGACGGTGTCCCCTGCTGAGAAACTGTCGAAGGCCGTGCTCCCCCCGATGAGAGTCCTTCTCCCCGCACACGGGGAGAAGGTGCCGAAGGCGGATGAGGGGAGCTTCAGTCGACGAAGCAGACCCCTCCTCCGCTTCGCGGACCTCGATGGGAAAGCCGTCCGTTCGCGGTGAAATGAGAGCATCCGCGTTTGACGCGGTATCCTTCCCGTCGCATGAGCGATGAGCGTTATGTCGATGCGCCTCCGGGGGGCGCCGAGGGGTGGCGGGAGGTCTGGGAACAGGATCTGCGCTACCGGCCGCGTCCTTCCCGCTTCGAATCCCTTCTGCGCATGGTGCGCCGTGTCGTCGGGCGCGCGGGCGAGCCGGAAGCGGAGCGGCAGAAGAACTTCAACGTTGCCCTGATGGATCTGCTGGCGGACGCGCGACACTCCGTCGATGCGGCGCGGGAAGATCTGAAACGTGACCTGACGGCCGTGCAGACGGACGTTCGCAACGCCGACGAAGCTCTGGCGCAGGAACTGGTCCGTCTTCGCGAGCTCATCCCGGTCGCCGTGCGGCGAAACGACGCGCTCATCGCTGCCCTCGACCAGAAGATTGAGACCGTCGACGTGCGGGTCCGCGATCTGACCAATCCGCTGATCGAGCAGGTCGCCGTGGGTAGCGTGGCCGCTTCCGACCTGATCTATCGCCGCCTGGAAGATGCGCTGCGGGGCAGCAGCGGCGCGCTCGCAGAGTCGGCCGCGCATTACGCAGAGCTGGCGCGCGACGCGCAGCCGCTTGTGGACGTGGGCTGCGGCCGCGGAGAGCTGCTCGCCGCATGCCGCGAAGCAGGAGTGCAGGCCTCGGGGTTCGACACCAATGAACGTTCGGTGGCCGATCTGGTCGCCCGCGGATTCGATGCTTCGGTGGGGGCGATTCCCCAGTGCTTCGCATCGATCGAGGCAGGATCGGTCGGCTCCATCGCGGCCATCCACGTGGTGGAGCATCTTCCGGTCGACGCCCTCTTCGCTCTCTTTGCCGAAGCGGCGCGCGTCCTTCGCGCCGGTGGCCTGCTGATCATCGAAACGCCGAACGCGGAGTCCCTCGCCGTCACCGGATCCGAATTCTGGCGCGATCCGACACACCTCGCACCGCGTCACCCCGCAGCGCTGACGCTCCTGGGACGCGAGTATGGATTCTCGGTGGACGATGTGCGGCCTATCCATCCCTTCCCCGAAGGCAACCGCTTCGTTGTCTCCGAGGATGACCCGCCGTCGCTGAGAAAGCTGGTCGAGGCGCTGAACGACCGGCTCTTCGGCGGCCAGGACTTGCGGCTGGTCTTGCGGCGCTGAACCGGGCGCGGTGTTGCCGGGTGTTGGTCGGGACCTGTTGAGGTCATGAGAGAGTCCCGGAGGGACGATTGAGCGCGTCCGTCAGGGGCCGAGAGATCGCTGCGCGTGGCACTCTTCGGCGATCAGTGTTGAAGGATGGCGTGTCGCAACGCGGGAGACGCTCAATCGTCCCTACGGGACTTCGCATCAGGTCGGACCCGTGTACCCAGGACTGAAGTCCTGGGCTAGGGTCAATCGTCCCTCCGGGACTTCGCATGGAATCGGACCCTAACCCAGGACTGAAGTCCTGGGCTAGGAGCCTGCGCGGCGGAACGTCTTGGAGCGGGATCTTGGCGGAGCCTTGGGCAACCAGCGCCGCCGGCCGTGCCGGCCTAGAACGAGCGTTTGTACGAGAAGATGAACGGCTTGCCCACGCAGTTGCGGACGGGAGGGGAGAAGCGGGCTCCTCGGATCTCTCGCTCGGCCAGAGCGCCGAGAGACTCATCGCCGGTACCGTTGGAGACGATGCGCGTCGAGATGACGTTTCCTTTAGCATCGACGCTGGCATCGACCTTCACGATGCCATGGGCCTGACTCTGAGAAAACTCCGGCCTGGGGGTTGTGACGAAGCTGTAATCGGAGTCCGGAGGGCAGCCGGAGCGGCGAGGGCGAGCGGTGGCTCCCTCGCGGACGACGTGCTGGGAGGAGACCCAGCCGACAGTGCCGTCGGCCATGCGGATGCGCAGCCATTCGCCGGAATCGGCCAGCACGGACAGACGCGCTCCACGTCGAATGTGCCCGAGGATGGCGGAGTCGGCGCTGGCCTGCGCGCGAACGTTCAGTGTGGCCGCGCTGACCTTGACGCTGCCGATCACGGTTTCCGCTGAGGGCGCCGCCGTCGCGGATTCGCGAGCTGGTGCCGTGGAAGGTGCCGGCGCCGATCCGCCGCACCCGGCGAGCACGAACAGCATGACGGCGAGGCTCGCTGGCCTGGTCCCCTTCGTCACGACGCCAGCCGTTTCACCAGCGTGTAGAGAAACTGGAAGCTCTCATAAAACGAGTTGATGGCCACGCGCTCATCGCGGCCATGGGCCCGGTTGTCGCCGACTTCGGAGAACAGGCCGGACACGCCATAGGTGGGGATCCCGGCGTTGCGCAGATAGAGTCCATCGCTGGCGCCGGTGGCCATGAGCGGCACCACGGGGACGCCGGGCCAGAATGCGGTGGTGACGCTTTCGATCGTCCGCATCACGGCGGGGTCGAGAACGGTTGGCGCGCTCGGTTTCGGCTTGTCGATCCAGCCGATCTCGATTCCCGGATCGTGGATGGTGGCGGCGATGGCGTCGCGGATTTCGTCGGCGGACTGGCCGGGCAGAATGCGGCAATTGAGCGTGGCCTTCGCACTCTGAGGCAGCGCGTTGTCTGCATGTCCGCCTTCCAGACGTGTGGGCACACACGTGGTCCGTAATAGAGCGTTGTAGACCGAGGTCTCCGAGAGGCGCGCGGCCGCCGCTGCATCGCCGGCAGCGGTGGCTTTCATGTCCGCCGCAGTGGCTCCTTCCTCGATCTTCGACATCCTCTGGAGGTAGGAGCGCGTCACGTCATTGAGCTGGACCGGGAAGTCGAATTTCTCCAGCCGCGTCAGGGCCTCGGCGAGCTGATAGATGGCGTTGTCTTTCCGCGGTACCGAGCTATGCCCGCCCTTGTTCTTCGTTTCCAGACTGAAGGTGACGTACACCTTCTCGCTGGCGCCGACGCCGTTGTAAAGCCGCTTGCCCTCCTTCAACCGCCCACCGCCCCCTTCGTTGAGCGCGAGCGCGGAGTCGATCAAATCGCGATGCTCCTTGAGCAGCCAGTCGACGCCGTTGAACTTGCCGGTTTCCTCGTCCGCGGTAAGCGCGACGATCAGATCGCGCTTCGGGACCCACCGATCCTGGCGATAGCGGATCAGAGAGGCGATCCAGATTGCGGCCATCGCTTTGTCGTCGCTGGTGCCGCGGCCATAGAAGTACCCCTCTTTCTCCGTCAGCAGAAACGGATCGAGCGACCAGTCCTCGCGCTTCGCTTCCACCACATCGAGGTGGGCCAGCATAAGGATCGGTTTCTCTCTGGTCGAGCCACGAAGGCGGGCAACCAGATTGCCCTTGCGGGGGTCGGGACCGAGAACCAGGACATCGGACGAGGGAAAGCCTGCATCGCGCAGCCGTTTGGCCATGGCCTCCGCTGCGGTGGTGGTGTTCCCAGAGGAGTCGGTGGTGTTGATCTCGATGAGCTGTTTGAAAATCTCGCGAACGAGATCGCGAGTGCGCGGGTCGAGCGCCGGTGGCGCAGCGTGGAGGAACGACGGTACTAGGAAAAGAAGGAGCGGCAGAAGTCTTTTCGACATGACGCGCGGATTGTACCTTCGCCATCGAAAGAGCTTGGAGCCGAAAGCCGGGTCGCGCTACTCTCAAAGGCGTGCTGGAATCAAGGGACATAAACCTCAGATCTGTCCGTAATCGGCCCGCGTCAGCGGGCCCAAGAATGTAGCCCCCGGCGCCAGCCGGGGGATTGTGGAGCCCAGTCAGAAAGGAGCCCGCGTCAGCGGGCGACAGAAGACTGCCGCCGCTACGCGGGCTCGCATGCGAGGCTCCTCGTTGTTCCCCCGGCTGGCGCCGGGGGCTACATTCTGGCGCCGGCTACGCCGGCTCTGGATCGGGCCAGTTTCCTTCTCTCAATCGCAGCGCGCGCGCCGTCCTTCTACGAGATGCTGCGGTGAAAGGCCACGACAGAGGGCGGGCGCCGCGCATTTCTCTACGGAGCGATCTTTACGCTGATCGCACTGGCAGTCTCCACGCGGCTGCCGAGCGGCCGGGGGAAGGCGTGGTGCCATCGCCAGCCGGCGTACCGGACGCTGCGCCCGAGCGGTAGACTGGCAGCCGCAAATGGCCTGGCGCATCGAGCAGCAGTCCAACGGCAGCTTCGCGATCTATTCGACGCGCATCCACGACTACATCACCGTCGACGCGGACGCCGCGGAGATCGAGCGGATCTACGCGGAGAAAGGCGTCAAGGTCTATCTGGCCAGCGCCCGCGCGCAGATGACGTCGCGGCGCATCGCCGTCCCTTCCGAAGGCGAAACGAAGATCGCCGCGAGCCGCGCGCGGGGCGCCACCCCGAAGGAAGGCGAAGTGCCGATCGGCGTGACGGGATTCGTGCTCGACGACGAGTGATTCGGCGAAGCCGCCATCCTGAAGCTGGGGCACGGCGCGCGGCGCACCGTTTGATGGGTCGAACGATGAGGAGCGTCCTGGTTCGTCGCGTGGGAACCCCTCATCCGCCTTCGGCACCTTCTCCCCGTGTGCGGGGAGAAGGACACTCGATGGAAGTGCACGGCGTGGGACAGTTTCTTAAAAGCGATGAGACCACGCGATGCAGCGATGCGTCATTGCATCATTTCGCTGGGCGATGAGCGCGGACGCCCCGCTACACCCGGCTGCGTTTCTTCGCTGCCGGCCGTTCGTTCTCGATCCAGGGTTCGATGCCCGGCACGGTGCAGCGGGGGATCTTCTCGCCGAGGGTCG
The DNA here is from genome assembly GCA_046594105.1 of Thermoanaerobaculia bacterium. Lineage (GTDB taxonomy): Bacteria > Acidobacteriota > Thermoanaerobaculia > Gp7-AA8 > Gp7-AA8 > JBDSGC01. The sequence goes on along the minus strand of JBKJQB010000011.1, from coordinate 4,090 downwards.
CTTCGATCTGGGCGACCATGGGGATCTCCTGCCAGGTGGCCACGGTGGAGACGATGCCCAGGGCGGCGCCGCGGGCGGTGCGTCCGGCGCGATGGACGTAGTCCTCGACGTTCTCCGGGATGTCGAAGTTGATGACGTGCGTGATGCCCGGTACGTCGATGCCGCGGCCGGCGATGTCGGTGGCTACCAGGATGCGGTGCTGACCCTGGCGGAAGCCGTCCAGCGCGGCCTCGCGCTTGCCCTGCGAGCGGTCGGCGTGCATGCGGGTGACCGGATGCCCCTTGCGCTCCAGGATGTGGTACAGCCACTCCGCGTCGATCTTCCTGCGCACGAACACCAGCGTGCTTCCCAGCTCCTCGGTGAGCAGCGCCAGCAGGCAATTGCGCTTGTCCTCGTTCTTGACCAGGTAGACGCGGTGGGTGATGCCGGTGGCGGCGCCGCCAGTCGGCGTGATGTCGATCCGGTCCGGCTTGTTCATGAACTCGTTGGCGATCATCTCGATGGAGTCGGGCATGGTCGCGGAGAACATCATGGTGTGGCGCTCGCGGGGGAGGCGGCGGAGGATCTCGCGGATTTGCGGGAGAAACCCGAGGTCCAGCATGTGGTCCGCCTCGTCCAGGACCAGCTCTTCGATGGCGTCGAGTTTGACGTTGCGCTGGCGGACATGATCGAGCAGGCGGCCGGGGGTGGCCACCACGATGTCGGGCATTTCGCGCAACTCATCGACCTGCGGCTTCTGTTTGACGCCGCCGATGAGGCAGGTGGTGGTCAGGTTGTGGTGCACCCCGAACAGATCGAGGAAGGCCTTGGTCTGCAGGGCGATCTCCCGAGTGGGTGAGAGAACCAGTCCGCGGACTCCCTTGCCGTGCGTGAGGCGGTCGGCGATGGGAAGGACGAACGCTGCCGTCTTGCCGGAACCGGTCTGGGCCAGTCCGATGAGGTCCTTGCCGGAGAGAGCGAGCCGGATGACGGCGGCCTGGATGGGGGTGGGGTTTTCGAAGCCGATCTTGCGGACCACTTCGAGAATGGGCTCGCTGAGTCCGAGCTCGGAGAACTTCAAGGCGGTCGTTTCGACCGGATGCTGAGGGATGGCTGGTGAATACATCAATGGAACACTTTCCTGTAGATAACGATGTTGATGAGGGTGACCAGGACGGCGATGGAGAGTTCCATTCCGCGCGTCAGGCCGCTTGGGTAAATGAGTCCGAATACGTGATGGGCGATGAAGCCCTCGTCATATCCGGCCTGCCCCGCACGGCGGAGCAGAGCGTTCTCGACGAACGTCAATGGGCAGGTCCAGTGGCCGATCTCGATCAGCGCTCCCCAGACCGCTGCGGGGAGATGCACCCACCGCAACGCCGGCCAGCGTAGAACGAGAAGACCGCCCAGAACAACGAAAACGATGAAGGCCAGGTGGACGAGGGCCACTGCGGTCGCGCCGCCATGGTAGAGCATCCGTCTCGTTTCCTGGTCAGGCACCCGGCCGGCGCATTGTCCTACGGTTTGCGTGGAGCGGCCGAATTCGTGAGGTGAAACAATATAATGACCGCCCGATGAAACGTCTCCTGCCCCTCGTCCTGTTCCTGGCCGCCTGCACTTCGTCGTCGCCGTCCGGCGCTCCGCCTGTGTCCGCCGTCTCGCCGGAGCGTTCAGAGCCGATTCACATACTGATTGTGAGCACCACAGACCTGCACGGCTGGTATGCCGGGCATGAGGATGGAGCCGGCCGCACCGGTGGTCTGGCTGTGTTCGCGAGCTATGTCAACGCGCTGCGGGCCTCCAATGGTGGACGGGTGGTGGTGGTCGACTCCGGCGATCTTTTCCAGGGAACCCTCGACTCGAACTTTTTCGAAGGGGAGCCGGTGGTGAAGGCCTACAGCCGGATCGGGTACGCCGCGGCGGCAGTGGGCAACCACGAATTCGACTTCGGACCCGTGGGCCCGGATGCCATGCCGCGCAACCCGGCAGACGACCCTCTGGGCGCAATGAAACGCAACGCGTCGATGGCGGCCTTTCCCTTCCTCTCGGCGAATCTGACGGATAAAAAAACCGGGAAGACCCCTGCGTGGGCCCGCCGCTATCTTCTGGTCAACTCCGGCGGAGCGAAGATCGGCATCATCGGTCTGAGCACGCCGGACACACCCAACGTGACCATGCCGGAAAACGTGCGCTCGCTTTCCTTCGGCGATCCCATCCCGGCGACCATCGCTGCGGCGCAGGAGCTTCGCGCGCAGGGGGCCGACGCCATCGTGATCATCGGTCACATGGGCGGCCGTTGTCGCGACGTCGATGGCGATCCCAGGGACATTACCTCCTGCGAGACTGAGCAGGAAGCCATGCGCTTTCTGACGGCATTGCCAGCAGGGACCGTGGACGGCTTTTTCGGTGGGCACACGCACGCCCACATGCGGCACATCGTCGGAGGAGTTCCGGCGTTTCAACCGTCTCCCTTCAGCCAGGAGTTCTCGACCCTCGACCTGACCATCGACCCCGTGGCTCACCGCGTCAGGAACTCCATCCTGCGGCCCATGACCAGCATCTGCGCCACCGTTTACAGCGGGACGGAGCAATGTGACTCCAAGCGCGCTCCGGCAGGCTCCACGTTGGTCCCGCGGCTGTTTGAGGGGAAAACGATTGTTCCCGACCCCGGCGTGGCCGCGATCCTGCAGCCGTATTTCGAGCGAGTGGCGGCCAAGCGCAATGAGCCGCTGGGCATTCACAGCAACGGGGTCTTCACGCGCGCCTATCTACGCGAATCCTCGCTGGGCGATCTGCTCACCGACGCCATGCGCTGGTCCATCGGCACGGACATCGCCTTGTTCAACTCCGGAGGCATCCGGGCCAACCTGCGCGCCGGTGACCTCCTGTACTCGGACCTGTTCGAGGTCAGTCCCTTTGATAACTACCCGACGGTGGTGACCCTCACCGGCGCGCAGATCGCGGAGGCGCTTCGGATCACGGGAAACGGAGAGCGCGGCATCCTGCAGGTCAGCGGATTGAAGTACACCATCGACGCCGCGCGCGGACTGGACCAGCCGGCCGCGCAGCGCGACCGCATCGTTTCCATCACCCTGCCCGATGGCCGGCCCATCGATCTGAAGGCGACCTACACGGTGGCCATGCCGGACTTTCTGGTTGCGGGGGGAGAGGGTCTGTCCGACTTGATGAAGAGCGTGCCGCCGGAGCGGATCCGGATTTTCGGTACGCGCCCTCTACGGGAGCTCCTCATCGAGAGTCTTCAGAAACAGAAGCGAGCCATCGCTCCGGTAGCGCCGGATCGGATCCTCATCCTCAACCCGCCACCGTCGTCTGACCGCTGAGCCTGGCGGCGCTCTTCCGTCGCTGGACCGCCAGTGACAGCTGCTCTTCCAGGAACTCCCGAAAGCCGATCTTCGCTTCGCGCAGCTCCTGCGGAACGAGCGAGCTGGTGGTCATCCCGGGAAGCGTGTTGACCTCGAGGAAGTAGACGCCGTCGTCCGCGGCGATGAGGTCGCTGCGGGAGTAGCCCTGGCACTTGAGCGCCAGGTGAGCCGCTCGGGCGGTGCGCTGGGCCTCGTCGCGCAACGCGTCCGGGATCGCCGCCGGACAGATCTCTCTGGTGCCCTTGCCGAGGTACTTGCCTTCGTAGTCGAAGGCGTGGCCGGCGTCGATCTCGATCTCGATGACGGGAAGCGCGATGGCCTTGCCGTCCCGCTCGATGATGCCCACGGTGAGCTCACGGCCGGCGATGAACTGCTCAGCGATGTAAGGGATGTTGAGCGTGCGGATTTTTGCTGAAACCGCGGCCAGGTCGGTGGTGCCATCAACAAAGAACAGCCCGCGGCTCGATCCGGCAGCAAGCGGTTTTAAGACAATCTTCCCGTGCCGCGAGAGCATCTCGGCGATGGCGCCGTCCAGCGCGGAAAGGTCGGTCAGAACGCTCGCCTCGGCAACGAGCACCTGAACGTTGACCATGTCGCGAGCGTGCCCTTTGTCGAATGCGGCGGCGCTCGCCTCGGACCCCGAGCCGGTGAAGGCAATCCCCCGCTGTTCCATCCACCCCTGCACGGTTCCGTCCTCCCCCTCGCCTCCGTGCAGCGCGAGGAGAAAG
>JBKJQB010000282.1:0-32700 GCA_046594105.1 Thermoanaerobaculia bacterium | reverse complement strand
CAACGTCATCAGCGGAGACGAGACCATCACCGCCGCCGCCGGCATGCGTGCCGTCAACATCTTCGTTTCCTATCGGCTGACCGATGCAGGATGGAAGCGGCGGACGATGCTGCTGCCGGAACAGCCGGAAGATGGATTCACCGTCGCTGCCAGCGTCCCGGACGAGGACATCACGAGCCTTTGCCGGGCCTATGAGATGGGTGACGAGGAGGGGCGCCGTCTGACACGATTGCTGGCCGAGCTGAGCGTGGGGGCGCCCCGGTGACCCCTTTGAGACGGACCACGGCCGCGCGCAGATAGCGCCGCGTCCATGGCGCCCTGGCCACCACTGCTTCCAGAAAATGGGAGACCGGCTCGAACAACCGGGCCCGCAAGCGCACCGGATGTTCGACGCAATAGACCATGGCGTTCGAACCCAGGATCATCCGAGCCAGAGTAGCTACCTTCCGGCGATGGACCAGATCGCAGAACACCACGAAGCGATCGATGCGCCCGGCGGTGTGCTCGGCCAGCCCGCGACCAAAGACCAGGTTTTCCAGCGTGGTCATGGCGTGCTCTTCGAGGAGCACCCGGTCCAGGGGCATGAACTCGCCGAGAAGACCGGCCATCATCCACGCTTCCGAACTGAACGACGCGGGAGAGGTCCGGCCACCGGAGAGCACGACGTAATCGAGCTTCTCCCGCTCGATCAGCGGACGGATGGATTCGACGTACGCGGTGAGATCCGCGTCCAGGTCGTAACCACAGACAATTCCGACGCCAGCCATCGCCACGACGGTTGCGCGATTCACGCCACCGGCACGGCCGGCGGCGTTGGTTCGCACAGCGTCCGCCACGATTGTTGCCTCAGCCCGCGTTCACTCAGCCGCCCTGGATTGCTTTGATTTCTTCACAGGCTCTGAGCTGAGTAACGGCGCGAATGCTTCGGTGGGTGCGAAATGAACCGTTCGTCAACCTGAGCAAGGAACAGCGCGGTGCGCCGTGGAAGCGGTGATAACAAACTCTCCCATCGAGAGTCCCTCTCCCCGCCGCAGCGGGGAGAGGGTGCCGCGAAGCGGGGGTGAGGGGTTCTGGTGGAAGTAATCGACCCCTCATCCGGCCTACGGACGCTCGACGTTTGGCATTGCGAACGCGCTACGAAAGGTCCGACCCGACGGGCCCCACCATCACGGCTGGAATCAGTTCGCCGGCCTCGACCAGCGTCACGCCCTGTTCCAGTACGGCGAGCCCGTTTGCGGCCAGCATCGAAGTGGACACTCCCGATCCCTGGGCCTTCATCGGAATTCCGATGAGCAGGCCATCCCGGGCGATGACTCGAATGCGCAGGTAGTTGCGGCGATCCCCGCGCGATTTCAGCGGATCGCTCAGGCGGACCATCACCGTGGGCGGAAGGAGATTGGTCCGCTGGCCCATCGCCTTGCGGATGGCAGGCGCTACGAACAAGAGAAAGGACACCATGCAGGAGACGGGATTCCCGGGCAGGCCGAAGTAAAGCCGGTCCCTCAGTCGCGAAAGCACCACCGGCTTTCCTGGTTTCATGGCCACCTGCCAGAACTTCGTTTCCGCGCCCAGCGCATCGAGCGCTTCTTTGACGAAATCGTAGGCCCCGACCGACACGCCGCCCGAGGAGATGATGATGTCGAATGGCAGCGCCGACTCGATGGCCTCGATGGTGGCTTTCAGCGAGTCGGGCACGATCGCAAACCTCCGCGGCACTCCTCCTGCCTCGCTGACCAGAGCGGCGAGCGCGTAGGAGTTGGAGTTCACCACCTGTCCCAGTGCGCGCGGCCGGTCGATCTCCACGATCTCATCGCCGGTGGAGAGGATGGCCACCGTCGGCCTGCGCCCCACGCGCACGACGGACCGCTGGGCGTTCGCCAGGACGCCGATCTCTCCCGCCTGAATGGGCATCCCGTCGCGGAGGATCACGTCGCCCGCGCGCATGTCCTCGCCCTGACGGCGCACGTTCGTGCCGCGCGGGAGCGAGCGCAGCACGCGCACGGACTGCGATCCCCCATCGGTGATCTCGACGTGGGCCACGGTGTCCGCGCCCGGCGGCATCAACGCGCCGGTCATGATGCGGATCGCGGTGCCCGCCTCCAGCGTCCTCGTGGCCACCGTGCCAGCGGGAAGGTTCTCGATCACCCGAAGAACTGCGGGCGACGCCTCATCCGCACCGACCAGGTCTTGCGCTCGCACTGCGTACCCGTCCATGGCAGTGTTGTCGCCCTGCGGAACATCGGAGGGGGCATCGACGTCCTCGCGCAGAATCCTGCCGAGGGATTCGGAGAGCGGGACCTCCTCGGTGTCCAGGGGCGTCACCTCGTCGAGCACGCGCTGCTGCGCCTCTTCCACAGGGAGCATCCGTTCACCAGGACGCGGGGTCTGGAACGTGAGCACCAACGCATCGTACACAAGGGGTGCGGAGGGGAGGCGACATCAATCGTCCGGAGCGCATTCCTGCGGGCCCGGCCCGGCGGTTCTCAGCCGGCCCCGTGAAGAAGCGGGTAGAGCGAGAGACGACGGGGACACCTGACGCCGCTCACCCGTTCGGGGGATGTACCGGAAGGCGCCAACCCCATAGAATCCCCGCGATGCCCTTCAAATTCGATCACCGGTCCGGCCGCAGGCTTCGGCTGAAGAAGCCGGCCAACGGGATGGTCATGGGCGGACGGGTGGAGATTTACGACCTCGGCGCGAGCAGCGTGGGAGTGGAGCATCAGATGGACATGACCGCTGGGTCGCGGACCTTCCTCGAGTTCAACTGGAGCGGCACCGTGTTCCGGCTGTCGTGTCACGTCGCTCGCAGCCGGAAAACCGATCGGGCGGGCTGGTTCCGGTCGGGACTGACCGTCGATCAGGATCGGAGCGAGGCCCAAGTCGAGTTCTGCCGCCGTGTGCGGGCTGCGCTCGAAGCGATGCAGCAGGCCGAAGAAAAGATGCCGCCGGTGATCTGACCCGGTGAAGCCGTGGAGGCAGACCGTGCAGCGCCAGACCTGAAGCCTTGCGTCCCACCGTCAAACGAGGTCCTGGCGGGAGAATCTGACAGCCGCATTCGTTCTCCAAGGCCCCAGTCTTGCTCCTGATCGGCCTCATGAACGAAAACAAGACGACGACCGCCGCGGACAGCGGAACGTTTCTGCTCGGTGGCGACCTGGCGGTCCATCGCCTCGGATTCGGGGCGATGAGGATCACTGGAGCAGGAGTGTGGGGTCCCCCCAGGAACAAGGTGGAATCGCTGGCAGTCCTGCGCCGCGCCGTCGAGCTGGGCACCACGCTGATCGATACGGCGGAGTCCTACGGTCCCGATGTCAGCGAAGAATTGATTGCAGAGGCTCTGCATCCCTATCCTCAGGACCTGGTCATTGCCACCAAAGGGGGCTTCGACCGTTCCGGTCCTGGGAAGTGGGAGGAGAACGCGAAGCCGGAGCGCCTGCGCCAGGGGCTGGAGGGAAGCCTGCGCCGCTTGCGACTGGATCGGATCGATCTGTGGCAATTGCATCGCATCGATTCGAAGGTGCCGGAAGAGGAGCAGTTCGCCGCCGTCGCCAGGTTCCGCGAGGAAGGAAAGATCCGTCACGTGGGGCTCTCGGAAGTGACGGTCGAGCAGATCGATCGGGCCCGCAAATTCTTCCCGGTCGTCTCGGTGCAGAACCGCTACAACGTGGCCGATCGGGAATGGGAGCGCGTGGTCGATTACTGCGAGCGCGAGTCGATCGGATTCATCCCCTGGTACCCGCTGCAGATGGGCAAGCTGGCGAACCAGAGAAGCGCGATGGCGGAAGCAGCAGCACGTCACGAGGCCACCCCCTCACAGATCGCCCTGGCCTGGCTGCTCTGGAGGTCGCCGGTGATGCTGCCCATTCCGGGCACCTCGAAGGTCGCCCACCTCGAGGAGAACATTGCCGGCGCATCGCTGCGGCTGAGCGACGGGGAATTGGCGAAGATCGCACCGAAGAAGATGTAGTGGAGAAAGGTCCCGGTGGTCGGCGGGCGCAGGCGCGCCCGACCATCCAGCCCGGGCTCGGCCCGGGCTCGACCCGGGGAAACGGTGATGCAGGAAAACGCGGCCGCAAATCGAAACTCCATCCGTTTCCCACGGCAGGGTCGGGGGCCGTGGTGATGCTCTCTGCCGCCCCGCCGGGGCGGCGTTTTCTCTCCGCACCCGAGACCGGTGGTTGCGCGCTTCGCGCTTGCCGACCGGCTACCCTCTGGCTACCCTCTGGCTGCGCCTCCGGCGCGCGGGCGACTCTCACTCGTCCGTCAGACGGTTCCCTACCTTCGCTCCGCCATCGTCTGTGAAGCGCGCCTTCGCCCGCATCAGTCCTTCCGGTTTCTGAATGCCCTACTTCAAGTCCGGCGGTGGAACCCGGCGTTTGCTGGCCTGCTCGAACGCGTATCCGAGCTTGAGCAGGGTCGGCTCGCTGCAGGCCATGCCTGTGAAGCTGACACCGAACGGCGACGGCCTCGCTTTGAACGTTTCCGGGAACGCAGTGGTCGGCGCGTTCGGAATCAAGGCGAACGGAACGATGACCGTCGGATAGCCTGGCCGCGCGGCGATCGATGCTCCACCCGAACCGGGAAAGAGCAACGCGTCGAGCCGGTTGCTTTTCATTGCCGCGTCAATTCCGTTCGTCGCTGTGAGCAGGATGTCCTTGGCCCGATCCGCCTCGTAGCGCGACTTGAAGAGCTCGAGGTCCATGGCATCGGAGATGTCCAGGAGCGACTGTCCGTAACGGATGGCTCCCGCCTTGGTGTGCGCGTTGTTCCACTGACGGAGCTCGCTCAGCGTCTTGACCGGCGCGGTTGGCCCCAACGATGCCAGCCACAGGTTGAAGTCGCGTTCCATCCCGTACGCGAGATCGATGGAGCACTTCTTTCCCTTGACGTCATCCATGTCGGTGCACACGCCCCAGTTGATGAGATTCTTCGAGGCATCGGTCTCGGCGATGCTGGGGATGACCACGGGGTCGACGATCTCGGCGCCCTGTTTGCGGAGGATCTCGATGGCCTCCGCCATCGCTTTCTGCTGGTCAGGATTGAGACCGCCCCGCGGCTTGTCCGCTCCGGGAGGAGTGAGCTTGTCGTAATAGAACGCCCGAGGCACACCGATCCTCGCTCCCTTCAGGCCGTTGGCGTCGAGAAACTTCGTGTAGTCGCGATTGGCCGGAGCGGTGCACTTCGACGTCGCCGGATCATGCGGATCGACCGTGGCCCCTTCCAGTGCCCCGAGCATGATGGCGGCATCGGTCACCGTGCGGGCCATAGGGCCGGGAGTGTCCTGATCTGCGGTGATGGGAATGACGCCGTAACGGCTGATGCGACCGACGGTCGGCTTCACAGCCGCGAGCATGTTCTGATTGGCGGGGCTGAGAATCGATCCGGACGTCTCCGTCCCCACGTTCGCCGCCCAGAAACTCGCGGCGGTTCCTGCGCCGGAGCTCGATCCGCCGGTGTTGAGGACCGGTCTTCCATCGAAGGTGGCCTCCCGCGGATCTCTCCGCGGGTCGTACGGATTGATCCCGTAGCCGTGCAGCGAGTTGTAGTTGTTCGGCATCGGATTCGACCCGCCGGACACCCAGTTAGCGAGCTCGGTCATCTGCGTCTTGGCGATGTTCACCGCGCCGGCGTCGCGAAGATTCCTGGTCAGGGTCGCTTCATACGGCGGAACCATGCCATCGAACACCAGTGCGCCGCCGGTGGTCGGCATGTTGGTGGTGTGGATGTTGTCCTTCAACGCGACGGGGATGCCGTGCAGGGGTCCGCGGATCTTTCCCGCTGCCCGTTCGCGATCGAGTTGGTCAGCCTCGTCCAGCGCCGCGGGGTTCACCGTGATCACGGCGTTGAGCTTGTCTTCCCATGTGGCGATGCGCGCCAGCGACTGCAACACCAGATCGCGCGAGGTCACCCGGCCGGAGCGAAGCGCGGCCTGCATCTCGGGGATGGTCGCTTCGACGACGGTGAAGGGCTTTTTTGCCGAGTCTTTCGCAGCTGCGGAGAGCGTGGCCAGAGAAAGAGAGAGGACCAGAACGATGACGATTCGTTTCATGCGGCGATTCTAGTGCAGGGACCTGCATCGAGTGCCGCTACCCGCACCGCAGCCGGCACGGCCGGCGGCGCTGGTTGCCCAAGGCTCCGCCAAGATCACAAGACGTTCTGCCGCGCAGGCTCCTAACGATTGACGACGCGCGACAACAGCGAATCGAGAGAATCCACGCGGAGTTGCAGCGTCTCCAGCGCACGCAGGGCCGCATCGAGTTTCTGTTCGATGCGCTCCAGCGGTTCGGAGGACACCTCTCTTGCCTTGGTCACCAGCGTATCCCCCAGGCGGGGAGGGCCCACGATGGTTCCGAACTCCTCGACGTCGAATTTCTGGCTGCGCATCTGGAGAATGGTGCGATCTCCGATGTCGAACGGCGACGTCTCGGGAACGGCGCGGACCGGCTTGGTGTCTTCATCGTCAGTTTCCATCAGCGAAGGAATCCTCGCAAACGACATGCCGCCGCCGGCACGGCCGGCGGCCTTGGTTCGCAAAGCGTCCGTCAAAATTTTCTCCTCAGCCCGCGGTCACTCGCTCGCCTTTGATTGCAGATGTCATCGCTTGGAGCTTCCCCATCGAGTGTCCTTCTCCCCGCGCACGGGGAGAAGGTCCGCGAAGCGGGGATGAGGGGTCCTGCGTGGTCGCGTGAGCTCCCCTCATCCGCCTTCGGCACCTTCTCCCCGCGCACGGGGAGAAGGACTCTCGATGGGAGAGGGCGCGCGATGCCGCAATTTTGCTAACGGTTTCTTGGGAACGGCCGGGTGGCTTCGCCGTCTGGGCGAAAATCGTGGCGGACGCTTTGCGCACCGACGCGGCCGGCCGTGCCGGCCCGGCTCAGCGCTGCAAGGGCCACTCTCCTGCGTCGACTTTCCGCTGCTCTTCCGCGCTCGGCTGGGCCAGATGGAATGACCCGTGGGCTGGATCGACGCCCTCGTTGAGCCGGGCCTTCCACTCGCCGGGATCGGCCGGCGGCGGCACCTCGATGAGCCACACCATCTTCGTGATCTCCCGGTGGGCGAGATCCTGTTTTTCAATCGCGCCCTGGCCATATTCGGGATCGCTCCCTTCCACCGCGCGGTAGGTGGCTTTGAGAAGCAGATGACGGGAGGGCGTCTGGGTTTCGCTCAAGGGTTTCATTCGATCTCCGAGGCTGAGAAGCACGGCAAGGCAAATGAGAAACACATTCATTGGTTTTCATCGTGGAGCGAAGAAGGGAGAAATGGCGGAGAGACCGGACGGTCCGCTCGGTGGGTTTGGCTAATGTAGGGTCGATGCCGGCGCCTGTCAACCGCCACAACCTTCCCCCGACCGATCCGGGGGAAGGTTGGCTGAGAGAGCGTTAGCGAGCCGTCGCGCTGGCCGTGCTCGATGCCGCGGAGATGTTCCCCGCCGCATCGGTGGCCTGCACGTAGTAGTAGTAGGTGCTGCCCGAGGTGAGACCGGTGTTTACGTAAGAAACCGACGTGGTCGTGGCCACCTGGGAGAAAGGTCCCGCGGCCGCGGTGGCGCGCCAGATCTGATATCCAGAGACGCCGACGTTGTCGGTCGATGCGGTCCAGCCGAGGGTGATCTTTCGCTTGCCGGCGGTAGCGGAGAGGCCGGTGGGTGTGCTCGGAGGCGTGGTGTCGCCTGCGTTGCTGACCGTCACGGCCACAGCGGCAGACATCGTGGTGTTCCCCGCGGCGTCATAGGCCTTCGAGGTGAGCGAGTGACTGCCGTTCGCGCTTGCGGTGGTGTTCCAGCTCCAGTCGTATGGGGCCGCGGTATCGGTCGTCTGCAGCGCGCCGTCGAGATAGAACTCCACCTTGGTCACGCCGACGTTATCCGACGCGCTGGCAGAGACGGCAGTGGTGCCGCTGACCGTCGCTCCTGCGGCAGGCGCCGTGATCGAAGTGGCGGGAGGGGTGGTGTCGTTGCTGACGGTGACGCTCACCGCCGCCGAAACGGTGCTGTTCGCGGCAGCGTCGTACGCTTTGGATGTGAGTGCGTGCGCGCCGTTCGTGGAGGTCGTGGTGCTCCAGCTCCAGCTGTACGGCGAGGCCGTATCCGTCGCCGTCAGTGCGCCGTCCAGGTAGAACTCCACTTTGGTGACGCCGACGTTATCGGAGGCACTGGCGGTCACCGTGGTCACTCCGGAGACCGTCGCGCCGGACGCCGGTGCGGTGATCGAAGTGGAGGGTGCGGTGGTGTCGGGAGCGGGAGGTGCGCTGTCGAGCGTGAAGCTGCGCGGCAGCGACGCGGCAGCGACCTCGTTCGGCCCCTGATGAACCGCGCCGTCCGCCGAGACGGTGAAAAGATTCAGTCCATCGGTGGTGACTTTGATGTTGCCCACGCAATAGCCCGACTTGCTCATCAGGCTTCCGACCGGTGCTCCTTCCTCGGTCTGCAGAACGACGGTCGGAGGAGCGGTCACGCAGGCGCTGGACTGACCGAGAAGCACATGCTCGACCACATCGATGCGAGGCAGATCCCAGCCGCTGGTCTGGCCGTCCCCGACGCCGATGATGGCCACGGCGGGATTGGCCAGGTTGAAGTAATCCGGATTGGTGCTGCTTTCGCTGCCGTGGTGGTTGACCTGCAGGACGTCGATCCCGCCCGCGGTGATCAGCGGAAACGCGCCTCCCGGTGAGATGGCCTGGATGACCGAGGTCTCCACGTTCAACTGTGCGGTGGAGCGGCCGGTGCAGGAATCGGAGCCACCACCGAGGTCGCTGGCCCAGAGGTAATCGAATCCACCATATTGAATCAGGAGCGCGATGGACCGGTCGTTCTCGTCGGAGACGGCAACCGAGCCGCCGCCGATGATCGAGCCGTTACGCGCGACGCAGGTCATCTTCGCCCCGTTGCCCAGGGCGATCACCGTGCCCACCGGCATGGCCACTGGCGCACCGGCGGTCGTGCTGGCCGCGGCGGCGTTCCATCCGTCGACGCAGGACGACGCGTAGCTCGACCCGTTGTTGTACTGCTTGATGCGCACGTTGTAGCCGGCGCTCATGACTTCATCAAGACCGCCGATGTGATCGCAATGCTGGTGACCGCCGACGATGTAGTCCAGGCCGTTCGCCGGCTGGATGCCGATCGACTGCAGGTAGGGCACCACATATTGCGTGCCCTTGCCGGTGTTTCCGGCTTCCAGCAGTACGGTGGTGCCGTCGGGTCCCTTGACCAGGACCGAGCCGCCCCAGCCCACGTCGATGTAGTGGATCTCCAGTTGCTGCGCGCAAAGGGGGATGGCGAGGAACATCACCGCGAACAGACTGAACACGTACCGCATGAGTCGCATGAGACCTCCGGTCGTTGGTGCGTAGTCGTCAGGAATGTTTGCTGGAAGCCCGGCCGATTGTGGGGCGTGCGCGGGCAGGGAGCAAGCAGAAAATCAGGATGGGGTCGTCAGCGCACCAGCGGGAAGTCGTTCCGAGGACCGGCGAGGACCGCGTTCCGATCCTCGCCGTGCTGCTTCAATGACGATGCTGCGCGTCGTGTTTCTGGTGAGCGATGTCCTTCGACAAGCGGTTCTGCTGGCGGTTCAAGCGGGCCCGTTCGCGCGGAGTGAGCGTTCCGCCGCTCTTGCGCATTGCGCGCTTCTCGGCGCGCAGCCTGGCCTGTTTCTTTTCCAGCTCGGCGGCCTCGTTCGCCGTCAGCTGCCCGTCTTTTACGCCCTGGTGGATGCGGGCCTGCTGGCGGTCCTGACGACGCCCGGCCCTGGTGTCCGCAAAGGCTCCCGAAGTGACCAGCAACGCGATCGATGCTGCGGTGGCGATGGTTCGTTTCATGGTGGTTCTCCTTTCCATGAGCAGACGGCAGCCGTCGATGGGCTGTTTACAAAGCGTGAGTGGGGTCACAACCGCGTTCATTCAATGCCGCCCAATCGTCGTCGTCGGAAGTGTTTGAACTCGCTCGATACAAGTCCGAGGAGGAAAGGGACTCTGTCTCGGATTTTCAGCTGGCGTAGCCAGCGAGAGAATGTAGCCCCCGGCTTCAGCCGGGGGTAGCGAGGCGATCAATCCATCGAGCCCGCTTCAGCGGGCGACAGAACGACCGATTGAGTCCTGGTGGTTCGCCAGATGACGCGGAACCCTTCTGTCGCCCGCTGAAGCGGGCTTCGCTGAAGCGCGTCGCTAAGTTCCCCCGGCTGAAGCCGGGGGCTACATTCTTCTGCCGACTTCGCCGGCTCCGCCACGCCCTCGATGCACTCGGCATCGAAGAACGCGCTAGGTAGTCTGGACAGCAGACAGTCTGTGCCACACCTCGGGACCTGGAGGATCCTGCCGAGACACGGCGTCCATTGGTCGAACCACCGCGAGCAATAATGCCGGGTACCAGAACGACGAAGCGAAGGAGCGAGCATGGCCGAAGACCAGAAAACAGGTGACCACAACGTAGCGAAGGGTTTTGACCGGCGGCGCTTCCTCGAACTGACCACCCTGGGCACCGCGATGGTCATCGGCGCGCCGCTGACCTCGGCGGCGGCGCGGTCGGAGCAGGTAGAGGCTGCGGCGAAAACGGTTCCTCCGTTCGAACTGGAGGAGATCACCATGACCGAACTGCAGGAAGGGATGAAGAGCGGCCGCTTCACCGCGCAGTCGTTGACGGACAGTTACCTCGCCCGGATCGATGCCATCGACAAGCGCGGGCCGGCCATCAACGCCGTCATCGAGATCAATCCCGACGCGCAGGCCATCGCCGTCGCTCTCGATCGCGAGCGAAAAGAAAAAGGTCCACGCGGCCCGCTGCATGGCATCCCCGTTCTGATCAAGGACAACATCGATACCGCCGATCGCATGCACACCACCGCCGGCTCCCTCGCTCTGGCCGAGAACATCGCGCTGCACGACGCGCACGTGGCCAGGCGCCTGCGCGACGCCGGCGCCGTTATCCTCGGCAAGACCAACCTGAGCGAATGGGCCAACTTCCGCTCCAGCCATTCCACCAGCGGCTGGAGCGGTCGCGGCGGCCAGACCCACAATCCGTACGTGCTCGATCGGAACTGCTGCGGCTCGAGCTCCGGCACCGGCGCCGGCATCGCCGCCAATCTTGCGGCGATCGGCGTGGGCACCGAGACCGACGGCTCCATCGTCTGCCCTTCGTCCGCCAGCGCTCTGGTCGGCATCAAGCCAACCCTCGGGCTGATCAGCCGCTCCGGCATCATTCCCATCGCGCACAGTCAGGACACCGCCGGCCCCATGGCGCGCACAGTCACCGATGCGGCGATCCTCCTCGGCGCGCTCGCCGGAGTGGACGAGTCCGATCGCATCACCCTGAAGAGCCGCACGAAGGGGGCCGCCGACTACACGAAGTTTCTCGATCCGAACGGCCTGCGCGGCGCGCGCATCGGCGTGGGCCGCAAATTCTTCGGCTTCAACGATCACGTCGACCGCTTGATGAAGGAGGCCATCGAAGTCATCCGCGGACTGGGCGCGACGATCGTCGATCCGGCGGACATGGCCACCACTGGCAAGTACGACGACACGGAGATGGAAGTGCTGCTCTACGAATTCAAGGCCGATCTGAATCAGTATCTGTCCGGCCTGTCGCCCAGCGTGGGTTCACGCACCTTGGCGGATCTCATCCGATTCAATGAAGAGCACCGCGATCGGGAGATGCCGTACTTTGGTCAGGAGCTGTTCACGAAGGCGGAGAAGAAGGGACCGCTGACCAGCAAAAAGTACCTCGCGGCACTGGCGAAGAATCACCGGATGTCGCGCAAGGAAGGAATCGACGCGGTGTTGGCAAAGCACAAACTCGACGCGGTGATCGCCCCGACGGGCGGGCCGGTCTGGGTGACCGACCTGATCAACGGCGACCACTTCACCGGCGGCTATTCAACGGCGTCGGCGGTGAGCGGCTATCCCCACATCACTGTCCCCGCCGGCATGGCATTCGGTCTGCCCGTCGGCCTCTCGTTTTTCGCCGGAGCGTGGAGCGAGCCGGCCCTGATCAAGTTTGCGTACGCCTTCGAGCAGGCAGCGAAGGGCAGGCAGAAGCCGCGGTTTCTGGCGACGCAGGCGGCGATCGGCAGGTGAGACAACGTCCGGGATTGTGAGGGCACAGACAAAAGTACTTGTGTCCCCGCTGTCCGATTGGCTTCAAAACGGTTCTCTCTGTTGGTAGGTGTTGGAGATCACACGGCTCCAGCACAGGTAGAGAAGAGTTCCTCCAGCGGATTTTCAGCCGGCGCAGCCGGCGAGAGACTGTAGCCCCCGGCGCCAGCCGGGGGAAACCAGCGACCGATGCAGCGAAGCCCGCTTCAGCGGGCGACAGAAGGTTTCCGCTTCATCAGGCGAACCACCGAGGAGTCAATCTGCTCGTCTGTCGCCCACTGACGCGGGCTCTCGAATGTGAGTTGCTGCATTTCCCCCGGCTGACGCCGGGGGCTACAGTCTTCTGCCGGCTTCGCCGGCTAAGTGCGGGCGGCCCTGGGCCGCCCGCACGGGTGTCAATGCCGGACCGAGGATGGTCGTTACGGACAGGCGAAGGCGGAGGTGTCCTGAATGGGCTGGAACGGCGCGCCCAGCGGATTGGTATACGTCCGCGTCTTACCGGTCTGCGTGTCGGTGACCTTTAGCGTGACCTGAACGTTGGTCAGTCCCGATGAGAAGACCCACTGGGAGTTGAACGCGGAGCAGGCATTCAGCGACTTCACGATCATTTCGGCGTTGTCCGCGTTGAAGAACCAGAAGTAGCCCGAATCCGCCGTCAGCTTGACGGCATGGCCCACGCCGGTTTTCCCGTCAGGGCTCTTCCAGGCCGTCTCGACTTTGAAGCGGTTGCTGTTCAGGCACAGCGCTGTATCGCCCCCCGTCGAGCAGGCTGACGGAGTGTCCTGACCAACGATGCCGATCCCTCCGTTGAGATTGCCCCGGACTGCTCCGCCCGGTTTCTCCGACGAATGCACGTTGACGTAGAAGGCGTTCGGGTTGGCCACGATCTCATCGATGAGGCTCTGCGCTGCCGGGCCGACGGAGCCAACCGCCACGCCGTTGACGAAGGTGGGGTTGAAGTTAATCACCACTCCGCTGGTGCTCCCGCGGTGGATGTGAGTACTGGTGATCGTTGAGGTGTTGTTCGCCACGACCAGATAGTTGACGGTCGTCCCGCTGATGGACACGGCCGCGAAACCGCTGGCGTCGGTGTCCCCGCCGTCCGGTTCATTGCTGCCGGTCAGCGTTGCCGTGAAGGTTTGTCCGAACATTGCGGTCGGTACGAGGGCGAGAAACGCGAATGCGAGCAGCAGCAGCCTTCTTTTCATGAATCCTCCTCAAGATGTAGCGGAACTATTTCACCGTCCTGGTTGCGAAACGTCACGAACGCGTCACAAGGCAGCTGAACGATCGCTGACTTTCTGGCAACCTCCGACGCCCCTTCGGCGGATCCTTACTGCGACGCTTAGGAAATGGGGTCGACGACCACACCTGCGATGGTGGTCACGAACTCCGGGCCGAAGCAGATCGCCGGCGTGAGACTTCCGGGCGGCGGTTTGGACGCCAGCACCTGCTCCACGGCCGCGAGCGCCGACAGGACCGTGAACGCGTAGCCCTCGGGCGTAGTCATGGTCATGATCGCTTCCGATCCAGTCTTGTCGGACACGCGACCCCACAGATTCATCTGCCCGGTCGTTCGCTGCGCTTCTGAGGGACCGGTGCGGCGCGAGGCAAACGCCTGGAGCAGGCGACGGATCGGTTTCCATGCGGCCAGAGGAAGGAACGATCGGATCCGGCGCGCCCGGGCGATCGACTTCGGCGAGGCGGCGGAGTACACCCGAATGTTGGGGATCCGGGTGGTGCGGAACGCAGTGGAGACGTCGCCCCAGGGGATGGTCATGGCCATGCGCGGTCCGGAGGCGAAGGGAATCTGGCGCGCGTCGAAGGCCACCGGAACGCGCACGATCTTCCCGTCGCGACGGATCGCTCCCCCTTCGCCGATTCCCTCAATCATCGTCTTCACCGTCCCTCGGCTCAGCTCTGCGCCGGGAGAAGAAAAAGCGAGCAGCAATTCGTCGGCGGATGGAAGTCTTCGAGTGAGCATCGCCGCAAGGCAGTCGGTGGGAACGACGTCGAATCCCACGCCGGGCAGCAGCGTTACCCCGCGCTCTTTCGCCTCGGCGTCACGCGCGAAGATCGACTCGAAGACAGAAATCTCGCCGGTGATGTCGAGGTAGTGCACGCGCGCCTCGAGACAGGCTGCCACCATCGGCGCGCTGGTATCAACGAAAGGCCCGGCGCAGTGGAGGACCAGCGCGAGACCCTGCAGGGCATTGACGATGGTCTGATGGTTGTCCAGCGGAAACGAACGCGATGGACACTCCAGCTCGCGCGCCAGCCGCGAGATCGCCGCAGGATTCCGCCCCGCCAGAATCGGTTTCTGCCCGCGCCGCACCGCCTCCCGGGCAATCAGTTCGCCGGTGTAGCCGTTCGCGCCATAGAGCATCCATTGCATGCTGGCGATTCTATCCTCGCAGTCCTTCCGTGCGTTTCGCTTCCGCTTCGCTGCCATAAGATGATCCGGTGCTCCTGGCGCTCATGGCGGCGATGACGATTGCGAACGGCGGATTTCTCGAGCGGAGCGTGACGGTCGATCGCGTCGCGCATGTGTATCGGGTTTGGATTCCGCCGGACTACACGCCGTCGCGTCGCTGGCCGGCCGTTCTGTTTCTTCATGGCTCGGGAGAGCGGGGGAGCGATGGTCGGAAGCCAACGCAGGTCGGTCTGGGGCCGGCTCTGGTTGATGGTGCGGCAGGCGCAGGCGCGATCGTGGTCTTTCCGCAGTGCCCGGAGAATGAGCACTGGGTGGGGCCGGCGCGCGACATCGCCATGGCCGCCCTCGATGCGGTGGAGAAGGAGTTCTCCATCGATCGGCGACGCGTCTCCATCACCGGCATCTCCATGGGCGGTGCGGGTGCATGGGTGCTTGCGGCGGAACATCCCGATCGCTGGTCCGCCGCGGCGCCGATTTGTGGATGGGTGGTTCGTCCCCGGAAGCTCACTTCGATTCCTGACAACCAGCTTCCATGGCTCGGAGAAGGGGACGATCGGCCAGGGGAGATTGCGAAACGCCTCGAGGCGCTGCCGGTATGGATCCTTCATGGTTCCGCCGACACCGTCGTTCCCGTCGGGGAGTCGAGGCGGATGGCCTCGCTGCTTGGAGCGCACGCCGCCTACACCGAATTCGCCGGGGTCGGACACAACGCCTGGGACCCGGCGTATCGAACCACGGGGCTCGTTGCCTGGCTCGTTCGTCAGCGAAGGCGCTGACTTCGAGATGCCGTCGAAGCGATCTGGCGTCGCCAAGGCGTCAGTCCGATCGTCAGGAACCACCAGATTTCACGACGAGCGCGGCTGTACGGACCGGGCGGGATGGTGCGCCGCAAGTTCGAGAGTCTGAAGAATCGGGAAAACCACTCAGGGGACGGGGCAGATGCCATGGATCATCTGCCACAGAAAGGAAGCGGCGATGAGGGCGATGGCAATTCCGTAGAGGGGAAGCAGGCGCTGGCGGAGGGGCATGCTCCGAAGAACGAAACGGCGCGGGCACCGATTCCGTTGTGCCGGAGAGCGCACGCTTATACTCCCAGCCATGATTCCGACGCCTTTCCAGACCCGTTTCCGCATGACGCCGCGCTCGATCGCTGCCATACTTTTCGCCGTCGGGCTTCCGCTCGTACTGGCAGGATGTCAGAGCGCGCACGACACCCGTCCGGCACCCACATCGATGCCTCGATTTCTTGCACTGGGCGACTCCTACACCATCGGCGAGAGTGTCGCCGTGGCGGATCGCTGGCCGAACCAGCTCGCACGGGCTCTGCGCAACCAAGGTCTGAACATCGGCGAACCGGAGATCATCGCCAAAACCGGCTGGACCACCGACGAGCTATCCACGGCCATCGATACCGCGCAACCGAAGGGACCGTACGCGCTGGTCACGCTGCTGATCGGCGTGAACAATCAGTATCGAGGGCGTGACGCGGAGCAGTATCGCGGCGAGTTCCGAACCTTGCTGCAGCGGTCCATCACCTTCGCCGGCGGCGACGCCCGTCACCTGGTGGTCGTCTCCATTCCCGATTGGGGGCAGACGCCTTTCGCCGCCAGTCGCGACCGCGCGAAGATCGGACTGGAGATCGATCGCTACAACGCCATCAACAGGGAAGAGACGCTCAAGGCAGGTGCGCGCTACGTGGACATCACCACGATCTCGCGAGAGGTGGCCACCAACGCGGCGCTGGTGGCCCCAGACGGACTGCACCCCTCGGCGCAGATGTATGCGCGCTGGATCCCCCCGATCGAGGCGGAAGCAGCCGCGGCGCTGCGCTGATTTGAAGACGCTGGGGTCTGGGCATGAACACCCACCCGCACGGCCACGCGTCGTCCGCCAGCAAAACGAAGGATCGTCGGGCGTCGGGCGTGCTCCTCTGGATTGCCATCTTTCGTCTGGCCAAAGGCGCTCTTCTGATCGCAGTGGGCCTGGCCACCCTGCGCCTGCTCCGGCCGGGGGCGGCCTCCGCACTGCAGCACTGGATGGACGCGTTGCCGTTCGCGTCGGAGCACGAGTTCGTGCATCAGATGGCCGCCAGGGTGACCGACCTGCCGCGCAAAAGAATCGATGAGCTGGCGATTGCAGCCTTCGTCTACGCCGCACTTTTCATCGTCGAAGGAACCGGTCTGCTCCTCGGAAAGGTGTGGGCGGAGTACCTCACGCTGGTGGCCACCGCCTCGTTCATCCCCTTCGAGATCTACGAGATTCTCAAGAAGCCGTCGACCGTTCGCGTCGGCGTGCTGGTGATCAATGTGGCCATCCTTCTTTATCTGGCTGCGCGACGGTGGAAGGCCCACCATCGTCAGCAGTCACCTTCCTAAGAAACTCCGGGCAATCCAGGTCCCCTCTCGAATTCCTTCGAGCGTCGCTCACTGTTTCTGCGATGAGGTCTTCGGCGTTGTCTTCGGTGTGGTTTTCGAAGTGGTCGTCGGTGGAGGCGGCTGGGCCGGTTTCCCGCGGAAGAATTTCCGGACTTTTTCCCATCGTGACGGATTCTTTTCCTCGAGTGGCTTCTCCGTGGCTTTGCTGCCCGCTCGATTCTTGACCGTCAGCGAGCTGCCCGCGGCCGCGCTCTTCTGCAGCATGCGTTTCGCCGCCACGCGCTCGTCGCGCGCCGGGATGTTCTGAGGGTAACGGGCCAGGATGGCGTCGTAATGGTGGATGGCTTCGTCGTATCTCCCGCCAGCGGTCATCCTGCGCGCATCGTTCAGGGCGATCTTCTTCGATTGAAAGTCCGCCAGCTGTTGTGCCGTCATCACGGCGGTCGGCTGATCGAGATGCGACTCGAACTGCAGAACGGCCAGCGTGCCGGCCAGCAGCGCCGCCAGCGGCAGCGAGACGCCCCAGAACAAGAGTGGCGACAGCGGACGGCTGGCCAGGGAGAGGGCGTGGGTGCCCGTCCCCACGAGCGCGCCGAGCATCGGAGTGGGTGGCTCCGTCGTTTCCACGTGTTTTGGATCGCTGCTCGCCCCGATCGGCGTGGTGATCTCGTGGCCCCCGGGATTGCGGCTCCCCGGATCGACCGTGTGGAAGTCTGCCGGAACCGGCGGCGTGTTCTCGAGGATTTTCTCCAGCTCTTGAAGGGCCTCCGCAGCGCTGGCATAGCGCGCCTCCGGATTCTTCGCCAGCAATCGGTCGAGAACCACGGCCACGCCATCGGGGATGGACCGGTTGACCTCCGTCACCCGCGCCGGCGCGAGGTTCACGATGTTGTACAGAATCCCGCTGAGCTCCGGCGCCGCGAAGGGCTTCAGGCCTGTCAGCAGTTCGTAGAGCACTACCCCTGTGGAGAACAGATCGGATCGCGGCGTCACCGGCGTCGATTTCACCTGCTCCGGCGACATGTAGTTCGGCGTGCCCAGCAGCGAGTTCGTGCCGGTCATGCTCGACTCCATGGGCCGGGCGATCCCGAAGTCGGCGATCTTGGCCTGCCCGTCGGCGGTGGTCAGGATGTTGGCCGGCTTGATGTCGCGATGAACCACACCCTTGCTGTGGGCGTAGTGGAGGCCGCGCAGAATATCGCTGGCCAGGCGCAGGGCTTCGGCCAGAGGGAGCGGGCGGGTGCGGCGGAGGCGGGCCTGCAGGGATTCGCCATCGACATACTCGCTGGCCAGAAAGGAGACGGCGTCCCCGTCGTAGCCAACTTCGTACAGAGTGACCACGTTGGGATGCTGGAGCAGGCCGGATACCTCTGCTTCGCGCTGAAACCGTTTGTAGAACTCGTTGCGATCGAGGTCGTCTTCGAATCGATACTCGGGGCGCACGGTCTTCAGCGCGACCAGCCGGCCGATGCGTCGATGCCGGGCCAGATAGACCTTGCCGATCGAGCCTTTGCCGAGCAACGACTCGATGTCGTAGTCGCCATAACTCTTCCGCTCGCCTCCGGTCCCGTCGGCCACGGCGCTAGAGTAAGCGAAAGTAGTGCTGGAAGGATGGCATCGAGAGGCGGAAGCGAGGTCTGGTCCCCGATCCAGGGCCGGGCCCTCTCTCGTACCGGCTGTATGCTTTCGTCTTCCGCTGCCGAATGCCGGCCGGCGCGAGGAGCGTGCCATGCCTCAGGAACGACAGACTGTGCTGATCGTCGAAGACAACGAGATGATGAGGAAGCTACTCGCTGCCGAGCTGATCCAGGACGGCCGTTTCGACGTGGAAGTGGCCGCCACAGGCGCGGAGGGACTTCAGAAAGCGGTCGATTCCCAGTGCAGCGTGGTGGTTCTGGACATGATGCTTCCCGACACCGACGGCTTGCAGTTCATCGAACGCCTGCGGCACGTGCGCCCCGACGCCCCGTCGATCATTGCCATGACCGGCGCGCCACAGTCCGCAATCCCTGACGCGATCATTGAAGCGCCCCATCGCGGCCAGGTCAGCGCGGTGTTCCGCAAACCGTTCGACCACGCCAAGCTGGTCGAGACGATCGCCTTCTGCATGCAACAGTGAGCAGAAACCAGAAAGCAGAAAGGGAATCATCATCGTTCGTAACTTTTCTAGTTTCTAGTTTCTGGTTTCTAGTTTCGAACTCCAACCCATGACCACCACCGAAACCGCTTCTCCTTCGCGCGATTTCATTCGCGAAATCGTCGACGGCGATCTGGCTGCCGGCCGTCACGGCACGGTCATCACTCGCTTTCCGCCCGAGCCGAACGGGTACCTGCACATCGGTCATGCCAAATCGATCTGCCTGAACTTTGGCATTGCCGCGGAATTCGGCGGTGCCTGCAATCTGCGTTTCGACGACACCAACCCGGCGAAGGAAGACATCGAATATGCCGAGGCCATCGAGCACGATGTGCGCTGGCTCGGCTTCGACTGGGGCTCGCGCCACTTTCACGCATCCGACTACTTTCTGCGGCTCTATCTGTGGGCGGAGGAACTGATCGAGGCAGGGAAGGCGTACGTGGACAGCTCGACCGCCGATGAGATGCGCTCGATGAGGGGGACGCTCACCGAGGGCGGGCGGGAATCCGCCTTTCGCAATCGATCGGTGAAGGAGAACCTCGATCTGTTCCGGAGGATGCGTGCCGGGGAGTTTCCCGACGGTGCTCATGTCCTGCGGGCGAAGATCGACATGGCTTCTCCGAACATGAACCTGCGCGATCCGGCGCTCTACCGGATCCGCCACGAAACGCATCACCGCACCGGTGACACCTGGTGCATCTATCCGATGTACGACTACGCCCATCCCCTCTCCGATGCCATCGAGGGCGTTACCCACTCGCTGTGCACCCTGGAGTTCGAGGACCATCGTCCGCTCTACGACTGGCTGATGCAGAACGTGAGCGTGCCGGCCCGCCCCCATCAGTACGAGTTCGCCCGGCTGAACCTCAATTACACGGTCATGTCCAAGCGCAAGCTGCTCCGGCTCGTGGAAGAGGGACATGTGGCCGGCTGGGACGATCCACGGATGCCCACACTGGCCGGACTGCGCCGCCGCGGATTCACCCCCGCGTCCATCCGGAACTTCTGCGAACGGGTCGGGGTGGCCAAACGTGAGAACGTGATCGACGTCGGGCTGCTGGAGTTCTGCTTGCGCGAGGATCTCAACCGCACCGCGCCGCGGGTGATGGGCGTCCTCGACCCGCTGCGCGTGGTCATCGACAACTATCCGGAAGGAACGAGCGAGTCCTTCCAGTCGGCCAACAGTCCGGATGATCCTGCAGCCGGCACGCGGCAGGTGCCGTTCGGGAGAACGATCTTCATCGAGCGCGAGGATTTTCTCGAGGATCCTCCGAAGAAGTTCTTCCGGCTCGCTCCCGGACGGGAAGTGCGTCTCCGTTCGGCCTACTTCATTACCTGCACGGACGTCATCAAGGATGCCGAAGGCAACATCGTGGAGCTGCACGCCACGTACGATCCAGCCACCCGCGGCGGCGACTCTCCCGACGGCCGCAAGCCCAAGGCCACGCTGCACTGGGTCTCAGCCGAACACGCCGTCGACTGCGAGGTCCGGCTCTATGACCGGCTGTTCAAGAGCGAGAACCCGGAGGAGAGTGGCAATTTTCTCGACGACCTCAATCCGCAATCGCTGACGGTGATCCGCCAGGCGAAGCTGGAGCCCTCCATCCGCAGCGCGCAGCCTCTCGATCGCTTCCAGTTCGAGCGCCTCGGCTATTTCTGCGTCGATCCCGACAGCCGGGATGGCGCCCTGGTCTTCAACCGGACGGTGACGTTGAAGGACTCCTGGGGAAAGACGTCGCCCTGAGCCGGCATCCCCAGATGGGCACTGTGTGCGACGCAGCGATTGATGGCGAGAAACGGGAATCCCCATCGAGTGTCCTTCTCCCCGCGCACGGGGAGAAGGTCCGCGAAGCGGGGATGAGGGGTCCTGCTTCGTCGTGTGAGCGCCCCTCATCCGCCTTGGCACCTTCTCCCCGTGTGCGGGGAGAAGGACTCTCGACGGTCAGGCGACACGGCTGGCGAGACGGCCGGCGCTACGAAAGGAATTCATTTTTCGTGTGCTAATATCGACTTCAATAAAAGTCCGGCGAGCGGGGGAGGGTTTCAACAGGATGGCGGTTTGCTGGCGATGCCCGCAGTGCAGTGAGGTGAGCTGCGAGGACGACGGCAATGCTGCCGGAAACCCGGTCGCCTGCGATCATTGCGGACGCCCCTTTCCCACGCACGAGACCCTCTGCACGCTTTGTGACACGCCCAATCCCTGGTCCCGTCGCGACTCCCTCCGCTTCATCTGCCGCGAGTGCGGCACCGCCCAGACCTTCTACTCGCATCTGGTCGCGGTCGCGGGATGACCACGGCCCCGGCAGTTCTTCTGCTCCTGCGCTAAGCTCCCTGGTCATGCGATCCGGTGATGGGAAGTGGCTGGCGCTGCTGATCGCGGTGCCGCTGCTTCTGTTCGCCGGTGTTCTGCTCTTCGGTGATGGCTTCTACATTCGCGATGTGATTCGCGACTACCTTCCTTCACGCGCCATCCTGCAGCACATCCTCAGGCGCGGCGAGTTTCCGTTCTGGAATCGCTTCCTCTCCGCCGGCCAGCCGTTGGCGGCCAATCCCGGTTTCCAGACCTTCTATCCCGGCACCTGGCTCATCGTGCTGGCTGGGTTTCCTGTCGGATTCCACCTGGAGATCGTCCTGCACATCGCCCTCGCTGCAGCGGGGATGTTCCTGCTCCTGCGATCGCTGCGGTTGTCCATCCCCTCCGCCCTCTTCGGAGCGGCATCGTTCGGTTTCGGAGGCGCGGTCCTCTCGCTGACCAACCTGGTTCCCTTCCTGACCTCGATGGCCTGGTGGCCGCTCCTGCTCCTGTTCGCTGGGAGGGTTGTGCGCGACGGCCGGCGTCGCGATGCCGCAGCGCTGGCTCTGGTCCTGGGGATGCTGTTTCTCGCCGCCGAACAGTCGATGCTGATCCAGACGGCGATGCTGCTGCTGTCGATCGCCGTGAAGGAACGCTCCTCGCTGCGGCGTACCTGGCGACTGGCGCTGCTGGCCTGCATCCTCGGCTTCGCCATCGGGTCGGTGCAGATCGTTCCGGCGATCGACCTGATGGGCGACTCCTCCCGCGGGCGCGGCGTTTCGTATGAGGATGCGACCTCCTGGAGCATGCCGGCGATTCGTCCGCTGGAGCTGGTCTTTCCGCACGCGTTCGGCCGGATCACCGACGACGGATCGGAGTATCGCGGGGCCTGGCGCTACCGGCCGGCTCGCGTCCCGTTGATCTTCAGCCTCTACTGCGGATTGCTGGTTCCCCTGCTGGTGGTGACAGGACTCCTGCTCCGGATGCCGATGTGGAAGTGGACGCTTTCGCTGACGGCTCTCTCCTATCTGGTGGCCATCGGCAGTCATGGTCCGATCGTTCCCATCCTGTTTTCTGCGGACATGTTTCGAGGGGTTCGCTATCCGGAGAAGTTCATTCTCCTCGCACTGTTCGCCTGTGTGGTGTTCGCGTCGCTGGTGTTCGAGCGGATGCGCGAGCGAGAGGTGCAGCGTCGATTGATGGTGCTGACCGCCCTGACCGCCCTGATCGCGCTGATCGCGCTGGTTGCTCTGAGGATCACTCCCGGTGTGGCCAGGATGGATTTCGGTGCCGCCATGTCCATCGCAGTGGCCATCGGTGCGGCGGCGCTTCTGTTCCAACGGCAGCCGAAGGCGATTCCTCTGGCCCTTCTTCTCATTACCCTGGCCGACCTGGGATTGCATGTGAGGGAGCTGGCTCCCACGATGCCGGCCCCGTTCTTCGCCCCTCCGCCGGTGGTCGCTGCGCTTTCCGACGCCCGAGGACCTTCCCGCCTGTTCCACGCGGCCTCGTGGCCGGTGTGGGGCGATCGGGGCGTCGCAATCCGCGGCGGCCGAGACACGTACTGGCGTCAGCGGTCCACGCTCCCGCCCTTCACCGCGGCGATGTACGGACTGCAGAGCGCGGTCGATCTCGACATCAACCTGACCAACCTCCGACCCACGGCGGATTTCACGCAGTCATTCTGGGAAGTCTCCTCCCATCGCGTTCCGTTCGACGCGTTGCTTCCGATGGCGAACGTGAGCGCGGTGGTCGTCCCGTCGAATGATGGCGTCAAGATCGTGCCCATGGCATCGAATCCTCGGTATCAGTTCGCCAGGGCCATGGAACCAGTCACTTCGCGTGATGAGTTCGTGCAGAAACTGAGCTCGCGACGGTGGGATCCCCGCACCGCCTTCGTGGCCCGGCAACCGTTCGTGCCCGCTCCCGGCGAGGTACGCCGAGTCGATGAGCAAACGAACGAAGCCACCATCGAAGTGGAGGCCGCCGGAAAAGCCTTTCTGATGATCAGTGTGACCCCTCACCGGTACTGGCGCGGCAGCATCGACGGCATGGCCACGACGTTGGAGTTGGTCAACGTCGGCTTCCAGGGACTGGTGGTGCCGGCCGGACATCACATCATCCGCATGACCTATCGCAATCCCCTGATCGGGATCTGCGGAGCGATCAGCTTGATCGGGTTGATGCTGGCATCCGTTGGCTGCGCCTGGCCCGCCCGGTCGCAGGTCTGACTTGCCTCCCGGTCCCGTCGCCCGTACCATGAGAAAACCTGCGATGAAGTTCGCGCTGGAACAACGGGAGGGTGTGATGGGTGAGATACGGTTGTTCCAGATCTGCTACGAAGGGGACCTCACCGTCGAGGTCTCGCATGCGATGCGGAAGCTCGGCGCGGAACCCAATTTCGACCAGAGCTGGCATGTGTGGCTGCCCGAAGGCCGGCATGCGGCACCGTTGATCCGCTATCTTCGCTCCCACGTGGATCCGACGGCGCGGCTGATGGTGGCCTGCACGCAGTTCACCACCTCGCGCGATTTTCTGCTGGTTCGTCACAGCCTGACTCCCGACGCCGACTACTCCGAATTGCATGACGCGGTGAGCAGGATGGGCAGCATCATCGATCTACCGTTCGAGTCGACATTCATCGTGCAGACCGATGGTCGAACCGATGACCGCACCGATGTACAGACCCTGGGAATGGCCCTCGGCGAACTCTGCCCTGATGACGCGCTGATGGTCGTGGGGGTGAGCCACGACTGGGCTTATTGCGATGCGGGAGTCAGCCAGATGTACGTTGGCGATCCCGCCGAGGACCTGCAGTTCCGGACGTTCTAAGCGGAGCGAACGGAGCGGCGGCATCCTTGCCGGCCGTGGCGTCGACGTGCGATGCCGAGCCGGCGTAGCCGGCGTCAGAATGTAGCCCCCGACGCCAGCCGGGGGAACAACGAGACGCTCGCGTGCGAGCCCGCGCAGCGGGCGACAGAATAGAATTGGAGTTGGATCGCGGACCGATTTTGTTGCTTTTCTGTCGCCCGCTACTCGGGCTCACTTCTGACTGGGCTCCGCAATCCCCCGGCTGGCGCCGGGGGCTACATTCTTGCGCCCGCTGACGCGGGCTGATCAAGGATAGATTTGAGGTTTATGCCCTTTGACTCCATCAGCGGGCGCGCTCGCAACCCTGCATAAATCTGGGAGTTTCTTGGAAGTTTCTTGGAAGATCGCATGGCGGGCCGCATCACCGTGTGGGTATTCCGGGCCATACCGTCGCTTCTTCTTTGCGGTAAACCGCCCCGACATAATCCGTGGTCCAGTTTTCGGGGAGCCGGCAGGATGCCGGCGCTTCGAAAAGCGTCAGCAAACACTCCACGTAACGTGGGATTTACAGGCCTGCGAAGGTCCGCTTGCTATAGTGCGCGGACCGATCTTCCTCCACGATGACAACCACTGAACAACGCCCCCGGCCCGACCTGTCGGCCCTGCGAATCGACCGTAATGACGAGGACCAGCAAGGGGCTCCGGTCGGCCGCATCCTCGGCTGGATCGTGGTTCTTGCCATCGGCGCCGGCATCGGCTGGTTCGTCGTGCAGCGCTGGGTTCTGCCCTCGCGCGCTGCGCTCGTGGAGACCTCCGTCGTCAAGGCATCGGTCAACGTCGCCAATCCGCCGCTGCTGACCGCGACCGGTTATCTGGTGGCCAACAAGCAAGCGAAGATCACCCCGAAAATCTCCGGCAAAGTGATGCGCCTGAACTTCGACGTCGGAGCGAAGGTTCGCCAGGGCGATGTGCTCGCAGTCCTGGAGAGCACCAATCTGCAGGCGCAGCTCGATGAGGCCTCGGCATCCCTCGGCGAGGCCCAGCGCGAGTACACCCGCCAGTCATCGCTCTGGAGACAGGGTGTAACCAGCCGGTCGCTGCTGGACAATGCCGACGCGCAGCTCAAAGCGGCGCGTGCGCGTGTCGAGCAGGTGCGCATCAACAAAGGGGACATGGTGATCCGCGCGCCGTTCTCCGGGACGATCGCCACGAAGAACACGGAAGTCGGCGAGGTCATCTCGTCCGTCGCCCTCGGTCAGGTCGCCGGGACCCTTCCCGCCGGAGCCATCTGCACGCTGGTCGACCTCAATACGCTGGAGGTCGAAGCCGACGTGAACGAGAGCAGCATCGGTCAGATCCGCGAAGGCCAGCCGGCCGAAGTGAGCGTCGATGCCTTTCCGGGAAAGAAGTGGAAGGGCCTGGTGCGCCAGATCATCCCCACCGCCGATCGGGCCAAAGCGACGGTCAAGGTCAAAGTGAAGATTCTCGAACCGGGGGAGCGTCTGCTGCCGGAGATGAGCGCCACCGCCTCGTTTCTGCAGACCGAGCGCAGCGCGCAGGAGCTGGGGGAACAGCCGAAAATCTGGATTCCGCAGAGCGCCATCGCCAACGGGCGCGTGGCCATCGTCCGCGCCGATCACCGAGTGGAATTGCGATCGGTGAACGTGGGGCCGGTGCGGGAGGGGCGGGTGGAAGTGACCAGCGGACTGCGCGAAGGCGAGCGCATCGTCTCCGAGGGGGTTGCTGCCCTCAGCGATGGCCAGCGAATTCGCATGGCGGAACAGACCTGAGGAGCCTCGCCGGTGAATCCGGTCGGGGCGGAAACGAGGAGAGTTGATGGAGTCACTGGTGCAGATCCGCGACGTGCGGAAGATCTACAAGCGCGATGCGTTCGAGGTGCCGGTCCTCAACGGAATCAGCCTGGACGTGCCCAAAGGCGACTTTGTGGCGCTGATGGGACCGTCCGGTTCCGGCAAGACCACGCTGCTGAACCTCATCGCTGGAATCGATCGCCCCACCGCCGGGAAGATCGTCGTCGACGGGAAGGAAATCTCCCGCTTCAACGAGACCGCGCTGGCGGCGTGGCGCGCGCGGCACGTCGGGTTCATCTTCCAGCTCTACAACCTCATCCCGGTGCTCAACGCCTTCGAGAACGTGGAGCTGCCACTGCTGCTGACGAAACTCTCGAAGAACGAACGGCGCACGCACGTGCAGGCAGCGCTGGAGATCGTCGGGCTCTCCGATCGGATGGCCCACTATCCCCGCCAGCTCTCCGGCGGTCAGGAGCAGCGCGTGGCCATTGCCCGCGCCATCGTCTCCGATCCCACGATCCTGGTGGCCGACGAGCCGACCGGCGACCTCGACGCGCGCAATGCCGAGGAGACGCTCGATCTGCTGCAGCGCCTGAACACGGAATTCGAGAAGACCATCGTGATGGTCACGCACGATCCGAAGGCGGCGCTGCGAGCCCGGCACACTCTGCATCTGGAGAAGGGGCTGCTGGCGGAGAGGGCGTACGGAATCGAGACGCCGGTAGAAGCATGAGATTCGCGAAACTGATCTACCGGAATCTCTTCCGCAACAAAGTCCGTTCGGTCCTGACCACGATGCTGATGGCGGCCATCTTCTTCTTCGTGGCCACGCTGCTCTCCATCCTGCGCAACTTTGATCAGGCCTCGGAAATGGGTGAGGGACAGAACCGGCTGGCCGTCCAATCGGCCATCTCCCTGGCCAACATGCTCCCTTTTGCCCAGGAGCAGAAGATCCGGCAGATCCCCGGCGTGGTCGATGTCTGCAAGATGCAGTGGATCGGCGCCTACTACAAAGAGAAGAAAAACTTCTTCGCCAACTTCGCCATCGACGCCAACCGCATGGCCTCCGTCTTCGACGACTACAAGGTCGATCCGAAACAGCGCGCGGAGTGGCTCGCCGATCGGCGCGGATGCCTTGTAGGGCCCGAGCTGATGAAGCGGTTCGGCTGGAAGATCGGCGATCGCATCACGCTGACAAGGCAGATCTTTCCTTTTGATCCGGAGCTGACCATCCGCGCTGTCTACGCACATCCGGTCAACACCTCGGCTCTTTACTTTCACATGGAGTACTTCCAGGAATCGATCGGCAATCCGAGCGCAGCCGACATGCTGTGGGTGAAGGTGGGCGATGCCCGTCAGATGGCTGCGGTGAGCCAGACTGTCGACGCCACTTTCAAGAACAGCGATTTCCCCACGGAGACGTTCACGGAGAAGCAGTTCCAGCAGAACTTCGTCGCCATGATCGGGAATGTGAAGCTGCTCTTCACCGCGGTGAGCGCCTGCGCCATCTTCATGGTCATTCTGCTGGCGGCGATCACCATGAGCATGTCGGCGCGCGAGCGAGTGTCCGAGGTGGCCGTGCTCAAGGCCATCGGATTCGAGAAGCGGCTGATCCTGACGCTGCTGCTGATCGAGTTCACGACGCTCACGGTGATCGGCGGCGCGCTGGGGACGCTCGGGGCGCGGATGCTCTACACCCTCGTGAACATGACCGAGGTGACCCAGGGCTTTCTGATCAACTTCGGCGTGGCCTGGCCCACCGTCGGGATCTGCGTCGCCCTGTCGGCGCTGGTCGGACTGATTGCCGGCGGACTTCCGGCGGTGCAGGCAGCGAATCTCGGCGTGGTCGACGGGTTGAGGAGAGTGGTCTGATGGCGATTCCTCTCAAGTACAACATCGGGAACCTCACCTCCCGCCGCGTCTCCACGCTGATGACGGTCCTCGGAATCGGCGTGGTCATCGCGGTGATGCTCTCGATGATGGCGCTCTATCACGGGGTGAAGCTGGCCGTCGTCTCCTCCGGATCGCCGGAAAACCTCCTGGTAATGCGGGAGGGAGCGGAAGCGGAACTCTCCAGTTCGGTGACCAAAGACGCATTCCGCATCATCCGCTCCATGCCCGGCGTGAGGAAGACACCGAAGGGTGAGCCGGAGATCTCTCCCGAGCTGGTCATCCTCTTCAAGCTTCCGCGCCACGACAACCCGAAAGGCGCCAACATCACCGTGCGCGGCGTGACCCCCATGGCCTTCGAGATGCGTCCCTACGTCAAGGTCGTGGAGGGGCGGATGTTCCATCCCGGACTGAGCGAGATCATCGTGGCCCGGCGGATCCGGGATCGCTTCGTCAACACCAACATCGGCGACTCGTTCGTGTTCGGCACGCAGAAATACAACGTAGTCGGGGTCTTCGAGGCCGGTGGGACGAACTTCGATTCGGAGATCTGGGCCGATATGGATTTTCTGAGCTCGGCGCGCAAGCGCACTGCGTATTCATCCGTGGTGGTACGACCCAACGATTCACGAGCGTTCTCCGAGATCCGCGACACCGTCAAGAACGACAACCGGCTGAAGCTGCAGGCCAAGAGCGAGTATCAGTATTACGCCGACCAGACCGGTGCGCTGGTAGGCATCAAGATCCTGGTTGGCTTCGTCACCGCCTGCATGATCCTCGGCGCCATCCTGGGAACGATGAACACGATGTTCTCGGCCATCGCCTCGCGCAAACGCGAGCTGGCCACGCTGCGCGCACTCGGATTCCGCCGGCGCGCAGTCATCGCCACAGTCCTGCTGGAAAGCGCCGTGGTCGCTCTCACCGGCGGGATCGTAGGATTGCTGCTGTCGCTTCCGGTCAACGGGATCTCCACGGGAACCACCAACTTCTCCACCTTTTCCGAGGTGGCGTTCAACTTCAAGGTGGACGGCGAGATTGCGGCGATCGGGATCGCCGTGGCACTCATCGCGGGCGTGATCGGGGGCGTGTTGCCGGCGATCTCCGCGGCGCGCATGCCGATCCCCCGGGCGTTGCGCGAGCTCTAACCAATAGAGACGGAATGGAGACGGATCGGTAACCGTCGCTCTCAATCTCCGTATAAGGTCGTCAGTAACCACCCGAGGATGCTCGACGTATGCTCAGGGTGGGCATTTTTGCGGGCCCTGATCGATGCTTCCTCCTCTCGACCCAGTCACTCCGGCGCCGCGCTCGCGGCGCACAGCCCGCCTTCTGGCGGTGTGGGCCATCGCGCTCGTTTCGGTCATCGCCTTCAATCAGCTGGGCAGACTCTCCCGCCAGCTCCACCTGCCGCCTGGTCCCTTCGCGCTGTTCACCTTCCTCTGTGCGCTGGTACTCATTGCGGTAACGCTTTACGGTGCTGCGCTGATCGTGCGGTGGCTGCTGCGCAAGCTCTTCTGGCGCGTCGGCCGGAGGCTCTTTCTCAGTTACGTGATGATCGGTGTGTTCCCGTTTTTTCTGTTTGCGGTTCTGCTGCTGGCCATCAGCTACATGATCGCCGGGGTGATGAGTCACGCCGCCCTGCGCGGCGAGCGGCAGGCCAGCCTCGGCCAGCTGGAGTCCTCCGCGCTGGAGTACTCGCTCACGGGAAAGAAGCCGCTGGGATCGCTCCCCTCGCAGGAGATTTACGACACTGCCGACGCCAGCGGAGCGAAGCTTCCGGAGTGGCTGAAGAAGAGCACCTTCAGCGGGATGGCCATCCGCAAGACTCCTACCCGGCAGGCGCTGCTGGTGGCGTCCCGTCAATTTCCCGGCGCCCAGGGGACGCGGACGGTCGTCTTCGTGCAACCGATGGATCGGGTCTGGTCCGACGCGTTGGCAGACAAATCGGGGATGACGGTCAGGCTTTCCTTCGGCGAGCACACTCGCAAGCGGAACCGTAGCGGAGTCAACATCCGCGTCGACGAGGATGGCGACCGGAGCTTCAACATCGACGGCGATGAAGACGACATCGGCGACGTCATCCTCCACTCCGTCGGACGGAAAATTGTCTGGGGCGATCTGTCCGCGTTGAATGAATGGGAGACCGGCGTGTCCGACGACCGCCACCAGCTCTTCACGCTGATCATCAATCCGGCGCAGAACCTTTTCCACTTCTACTTCGGCGCGCGATCCGACGACTACCTCAACGTGCTGCTCAAGATCATCGCCGGCCTGACCATGATGCTGCTGTTCATGTACATGCTGGCGGCGATGTTCGCCGCAGTGCTCATCTTCTCCATCACCCGCGCGGTGAACCGGATCGAGAAGGGGACCAAGGCGGTGGAGCGGGGAGACTTCAGCTATCGCATCGCCATGAGGCCGCACAACCAGCTGGGCGAGATGGCCCAGTCGTTCGACCGGATGACCGAGTCGATCGCCTCGTTGCTGACCAACGTGCAGGAGAAGGAGCGGCTGCAGAGCGAGATCGCCATCGCCGCCACCATCCAGCGCAACCTCCTGCCGAAGGACGGTCCGAAGTTCCGCGGGGTGTCGTTCGCCGCGCACTTCGAGCCGACCACGTCCATCGGTGGCGACTACTACGATGTCTTCAACCTCGACAAATCGCGGCTGGCCGTAGCCATCGGCGACGTATCCGGCCACGGCTTATCGACGGGGCTGGTCATGGCCATGGTCAAGGCGGCCATGACCACACTGGTGGAGGAAGGCGCGGACGAGGTGTCGCTGTTCCGACGCCTCAACGAACTGGTGCACCGCTCCACGGAGCGCCGCGCCTTCATGACCCTGGCGTTCACCATCTTCGACTTGGAGAAGGCCACCATCCGGCACACCAACGCCGGCCACCTCTATCCCTATCTGATCCGGGAAGGGCAGCGGCCGTTCGCCCTGGAGGTGCCCTCGCTGCCGCTGGGCGTGCGCAGCGATATCCTCACGCACACCGAGGAGACACCGCTGCGGGAAGGTGACGCGGTGGTCTATCTCTCGGATGGCATCGTAGAGGCGCAGGACGAGTCAGGTGAGCCCTTCGGATTCGACGCGCTGGAGTCGCTTCTGGAATCAGCCCCCGACCGCTCGCCCAACGCGTTGCGCGACCGAATTCTGGAGGCGGTGGCCCATCACTCCGGCAACCGCCCCGCCGACGACGACCGCACCATCATGGTCCTGCGCTTCGAGAACTTCCGCACGGGGCTTCTGGCCGCAAGCGCGCAGGCGGTGGAAGTGGTCAAGAGCCCCGGAGGGGCGATTGAACGTTAGCCCAGGACTTCAGTCCTGGGTTCGAAGTTGCATCTGCAGTGAGCCCCGGAGGGGCGATTGAGCGTGTCCCTTCAGAGATGCTCAATCGTCCCTACGGGACTTCGCTTTCTTCACGGCATCGGTCCCAGGACTGAAGTCCTGGGCTAGTGCTCAATCGTCCCTACGGGACTCAACCCGACGATTTCTCAGCAGAGGCCCTGAATGGCTGAGGGATCTGGACGTCGCCTACCGGGCGGTCGCAGCGTCGGCGACCTTCGTCACCACCGCCGGCAACGCTTTGCGGATGTGCTTGGCGATCCGGTTGATGTAGGTGATCGTCTCGCGGAAGGGAGGCACGCCATTGTATTTCCAGACGTTGCCTTCGCCGGCGTTGTAGGCAGCCACGGCCAGGTCGGCGTTGCCGTGGAAGGTGTTCAGCAGCCAGCGCAGGTAGCGCGTGCCGCCGTAGATGTTGGCGGCGGGGTCGAGCACATCAGCCACGCCGAAACGGATCGCCGTCGAGGGCATGAGCTGCATCAGCCCGCGAGCGCCTTTGTTCGAAAGCTCCCGAGGATTGAAGTCGGACTCCGCCTTGATCACGGCCGAAACCAGCGCCGCGTCGACGTCGAACTTCTTCGCCGCCTCCACGATGGTGGCGTCGTACCTGGATTTGAAAATCGGGCCGCGCGACGGGTCGTAGCGCCAGGAATGCTTCGGGAAGATGCCTTCCTGCTCGACCGCCTTCTGCACCACTGCCACCACTTCGACCGGGACGACCTCGTCGTCGACAATGCGCTCGATGCGGGTCAGCGGGAGGGTCATCACGCCGCCGCTCTTCAGGGTCAGCTCCATGTTCTCGCCCGTCAGCTTGTAGGCGGAGATCTTCATCGCCCGCCCATCGGTAAACAGGGCAATGCTCGCGCCCGCTGGCAAGGCAGCAGCGACGACGAGCACTACGGCTGAGATGGCTTTCTTCATGGACTGGCCCAGAGAACGACCCTGGCCCGCGCCTTATGCCCATCCCGTATTCCCGGATGGGGAGGACTACGAAGAACCCCGTGTGGTGCGGCCGTCCCGGCCGCAAATGGGAGTGAAAGTGAGGCGGCCGAGGACGGCCGCTCCACACGAGATCACGCCCTCGGGTGGAACTGGTCGTACATCTTCTGCAGCCGCGCCCGCGAGACGTGGGTGTAGATCTGCGTGGTGGAGATGTCGGCGTGCCCAAGCATCATCTGCACCGAGCGCAGATCGGCCCCGTTTTCCAGCAGATGGGTGGCGAAGGAATGGCGCAGGACATGGGGTGAGATGTGCGACCGGATCCCCGCCAGCCGGGCGTATTTCGTGATTTTCATCCAGAACGACTGCCGGCTCATGGGGCGGCCACGGTTGGAGAGGAAGATGTGGGGATCGTTTTTTTTGTCGAGATGGATCCTGCCCTGTTCCAGGAAACGAACGATGGCGTCGCGCGCGGTGTCGCCGAACGGCACCACTCGTTCCTTGGAGCCCTTGCCGATGGTCCTCAGGAAACCGGCATCCATCACCAGCTCATCGATCCGCACCTTGATTAGCTCCGAGAC
>JBKJQB010000362.1:0-36212 GCA_046594105.1 Thermoanaerobaculia bacterium | reverse complement strand
TCTGCAATCGAAGGTCGATGACGGTTGGGGGATTTCTTCACAGCCTCTGAGCGAGGGCACTGCGTGAGACGCAGCGATTGATGTGAGAAACGGGAGGGGTCTTGTTTGGTCGAGTTGAGCGCCCTCATCCGCCTTCGGCACCTTCTCCCCGTGCGCGGGGAGAAGGACTCTCGATGGGCGTGCATGGCGGCGTTCGACGGTCTTTTGGAAGATGCTATGTCGTGGCGCCGGAGGCGCGATCAGAGGTACTGATGGCGATCCCGTTTGCACCACCGCACGCGATTGGGTTCCTTCACGGCACCTGTTGAAGAACGGGACGGTGCGCGTCGGTGCTGTTCCCACTCCGAGGGTTTATTCTTCTGCGCGGAGAAGCCATCCATGATCGTGCAGACCGGCTATCGCGACCTCGAGACTCCCAGCGGCATCATGCGGACGCATGTTTACGCGCCTTTGAATCATGAGGAGAAGCGCTGGCCCGGTCTGTTGCTCTACCCGGAGATCTTTCAGCAGACCGCCCCGATCGTTCGCCTCTCGACCCTCTTCGCCAGCCACGGGTACGTCGTGATGGCGCCGGAGATTTATCACCAGCACGAACCGCCGGGGACGGTGCTGGGGTACGACGAGGAAGGAAAAACCAAAGGCAATGCGTACAAAGAGAAAACGCGAATGGCCAGCTTCGACGAGGATGCCGGAGTGGTGCTGAACGCGCTCGCTCAGGATCCGCGGTGCAACGGGCGCCTTGGAACGGTGGGCTTCTGCATTGGCGGACACCTCGCGTTTCGCGCCGCTCTCGATCCTCGGATTCGCAGTGCCTGCTGTTTTTATCCCACCGATCTTCACAGCGGGACGCTGGGGGAAGGCCGCAATGCCGACACGCTTCGTCGCGCTGGCGAGATGCAGGGCGAACTGGTGATGATCTGGGGTCGGCAGGATCCGCACGTGCCGGCTGCAGGACGGGCCGCGGTCTACGCCGCACTGACCGAAGCGAAGGTGCGATTCAGCTGGCACGAGCTGAACGCGGAACATGCCTTCATGCGCGACGAGGGAGCCCGGTACGACGGCGAGGTGGCCAGGACTTCTATGGGCATCGCCCTTTCGCTGTTCCAGCGAACGCTGTGAGCCGGGCGCACTGAAGCATCCAGTCCTGTGCGCGGTCGATGGTTCATCTCCCGCGCCGCACGATGAACTCCTGATGCTTGCGCGACATCAGGCATCGGGCGTCGACCGCCTTCGATGATCCCTGATCCAGAAACTCTCGCACCAGCCGCGCGGCGCATCCGGGGAACAGGGGAGTGTGCGATCCCGCGGGAATCACGATGTGCTGCGCTCCGAGTCTCGATGCGAGCGACGCGGCTCCCTTCGGAGGCGTGGCCGGATCGTCTTCGCCGGAAACGACCAGCACCGGGACGCCGCGATTGTTCACCTCGATGGGCGGCGGCAACGGCTCGGCGCGTGGCCACAGGCGACAACGGTCGTCAGGCACAGCCACTCCCGTTTCCAGCAGGGCGATCTCCATCCGTTCCGCCGAGGAGAGCCGCGGTTCATCTTCCGCGCAGGTCACCGAGTAATACAGGCCGGCGGAGACGTCGTCGTATCCCCCCAGATACTGCGCGGCCAACCTGGCCAGCGCGGCCACGCCACCGGTGGCCATGCGGTGGATGATGGCAGGGACTTCCCGACGGCCCACCTCGTCGAGCATCAACGCATAGAGCAGGTCATGAAAAAGCGGATACCCGGCGTCCAGCATGCGTTTCTTTGAAGTCTGCGGATCGGTGATCTCCACGACCCGGGCCTGTTTTGCCAGGAGGGAAGGAAGGGAAGCCAGCTCCCGTCGCAAAGTGGGGAAGGCCATGGCGCAGGAGCGTTCCCGTTCGCAGTCGGCCACGATGGCCTGCAGGGAACTCTCCGCGTTCCGATCCGCATGCAGGAACGTCTTCCCATTCATCGGATCGGCGCCGCGAAGAATCGCGGTGCGCACGTGGGAAGGGTGGGTGATCAGGTACTCCACGGCCACCCGTGTCCCGTAGGAGACGCCGAGCAGATTCACCTGCTCGATGCCAAGCGCGAGCCGGACCTCCTCGAGATCAGCGACGACACTGGTGGTGGTGTACTGGCGCAGATCGGCGCGCGCTGTGAGCGACGAGAGGCAGCGATCAAACCATTCGTTCCGCGCACCGCGCATGACCCGTCCGGTGTCGTGGCAGATCAACGGACTGGAAGCGCCGGTTCCACGCACGTCGACCAGGATCACCGCCCGATCGCGATCGACGCCTTCCAGAAGGCGCAGCACCAGCGCACCGAGCGCCGCCGCCCCCTGGCCCGGGCCTCCGGCGATGAACAGGATCGGATCGGGCCTCGGCGCTCGCGATTGCGCTGGAAAGATCACCGTTCGCAGAGCGATCACGCGCGAAGAAGGATCGGCTCGATCCTCGCGGACAAGGACCGACCCGCATCGAGCCGCGCGTCTGCTGCCCTCGAGGAGGCAGGGGGTAAACGTATCGGGGAGCGCAGGATGGCCGACGACGGCGGCAATGGCCAGGGCAGCGAGCACCGGTCGATTGTGACCGGCGGACCGGAGCACCGCAAGGTCGGCAAAGCCGGGATCAAGGGAGAGTCAGCCCGCGGAGAGTCGGCGCGCACGGTGATGGGACGCCGCCGCCTCCAGCCCCGCGATTGGTGCGAGCCGGATGGTCCCGCCTCGGCGAAACACGATCCGTCGGACGTGCGCAAACCTCGTTTCACGACGATGCGGAGGGTCGCTGATCTATACCTGGTGGGTATAGCCAAACATATCCCCGGCCAATGGTGGAGCGGATTGCCCTTTTCGTATATTTCGCCCACTCACTCTCAGCAAGCGGGTCCACGAACAATAAGGGGATTTTTTATGGCGACTTCCAGGCGCTACTCGGTATCGGTCCTTGCCTTGGTGTTGATTTTTGCGTCGTTGTACGTGACAGGTTCGGCGCTCAGCCCTTCGCGCGCGCCGATGACGTTGAACTTCGCGCGCACCGGCCACACGGCCACGCTGCTCGCGGATGGACGCCTCCTCGTCGCCGGCGGCATCGATGGCAAGTCGAGCGTAGCGCAGGCGGAGATCTACGATCCCGCCACGTCGCTGTTCGACGCTACGGGATCATTGACACAGAGTCGAACGCGTCACAGCGCCACCGCGATCAGCGGTGGTCGCGTGCTGATCATCGGCGGAATCCACGACGGCCTGGCCGTCGATTCGACCGAGGTCTTCGATGCCGCCACGGGAGCGTTCCAGTACGGCGCGCATCTCGACCAGCCCCGCGCCGGCCACACCGCCACGCTCCTGCCGAACGGACAGGTGGTGGTCATCGGAGGCGACGAACGAGGCTCGATCGAAATTTTCAACGGACGGGAGTTCCAGGCGATCGGCGCAAGGTTGTCCGCGCCACGCTCCGAACACTCCGCATTGTTGCTGGCCGACGGCAGAATCCTGATCGCCGGCGGCAGCAGCGCCGAGGGCAAGCAACTCCGGTCCGCTGAGATTTTCGATCCTGAGGCGGGTGAGGTTTCCAGTGTGCGCAATATGGGCGCCGCGCGCGTCCATCCTGATCTCCGTCTGATGACCGACGGCAAAGTGCAGGTCATCGGGGGCGACGACGAAGCATCGATGGAAATGTTCAACACCGAAGGCGGCTACTTCACCGCCCGCGTTCGTCTGCTGAAAGTCGGAGCCCCGCTCTCCCAGCTGCTGAGCACCCCCGCCCGCAACGTGGCGGTCCGCGCAGGCGGCTCGAGACTGCACGCCGCCAGCCAGTCCATCGGCTCTCCTGAGACTGTGGCCGACGCCGGCTACACCATGACCGAGCTGCCGAAAGCGCACCTGGCCCTGATGATCGGCGGAGCCCCCAAGAACGCAGCGGCAGGAAAGACGGTGGTGGGCTTCGCAACATCGGCCGCCACGGTCACCACCGACAAGACCGACTACTCCCCCGGAACCAACGTGGTCATGAGCGGCACCGGCTGGACGCCGGGCGAAACCGTCACGCTCACGCTGCTGGAAGATCCCAACATCGATACTCACGGGCCCTTCAGCAGTGTGGCAGACGACGCCGGCAACTTCACCAACAAGCAGTTCACCGTCGATGCGGGCGATGCCGGAATCTCATTCCTGCTGACGGCGACGGGCAGCGTGTCGAAGTCCGTCGCCACGACGACCTTCACCGACGCGATCCCGCTGGAGCAGTTCGCCAATGGTGCTGTTGGGTGCACGACGGCATGCACCACGGGCTGGCAAAACGGGAACCTGAATGCGAACTCGGCTCACTATCTCGAGGGAAATTCCGTCCCGTACCGCGCGCAAATGGACGCTCTCACACCCGGTCAACCCTACAGCATCAGCATCGAGTGGGACACGCTGTCCAGTGGAAAGCACGGTCTGGATTACCTGACATCCTTCGATTTCTCAGAAGGGACTGCCAATCCCTGCTCCGGCATCGGTGCGTGCACTTCGACGTCGTTCGGCACGGCGGCCATCGCGAGACCCACCAACGCGCCGTCCGTGTTTCCTGCAGGGCAACTCTTGAAGGTGTTCAACGGCTCGAATGTGAGTGCGACCGCCTACACCTACACCTCAAACGCGCAGGGCCAGACGGGCATCACGCTGTCGTTCACTGCTACGAAAGCCACCGCCGTTGTAGCCTGGGGCGGCCACATTGCCACGCGGGCAGACTGGGCACCGGCATTGGCGGCAGTGGACATCAACGGTTCTCCGTACCACATGCGGTTGGCAGGGGGGAGTGGCAATCAGGACCGCTCCCTCTCGGCAGACGCCGTGGTGTTCCCCTCCAGCGTAACCGTCAACAAGTCAGTCCCCAGCGGTGATACACAGTCGTTCGCGTTCACGACGGGCGGCCCCAGCCTGGGAGCCACCTCGTTCTCGCTGTCCGGCGGGGGAACGAGGGTCTTCTCGAACATTCAAACATTTGGTAACGCGAACACCACCATCACGGAAGCCGCTGACAGCAACTATGCGCCGACCGTGACCTGCAAAGACATAGCACTCAATACGGTGGTCGGGTCCGGCTCATCGAGTGTCGGTTTTCCATTGCCCGAGGGCGTGGACATCAATTGCACCTTCACGAACACGAAAGCCAAGCTGATCGTGAAGAAGGTCATCAGCGGTGGACCCAAAACCGCTTCCGACTTCCAGTTTCAGGTCAACGGCGGTACCGCGCAAGCCTTCAGCGCCACAGGCCAAATTGATCTCTGGGTCAATGCAGCCACGTACAACGTCACCGAGGTTCCCGACGCCGATTACAACGCCAGCTACACCAACTGCTCCGCCGTCACTCTTGCTGCAGGCCAGACGCAGACCTGCACCATCACCAACACCTTCAAGCCGACGCTGACAATTACCGCCAGCAACGCGAGCAAGATCTACGGCGCTGCTCTGATCTTCGCAGGTACGGAGTTCACCACCACCGGCCTGCTGGCAGGCGATAGCGTAACCAGCGTGACCTTGACCAGCACAGGCGCGGTGACGACGGCCGGTTTCGGCACGTACCCCATCGTCCCGAGCGCCGCGACCGGTACTGGCCTGTCAAAGTACCAACTGGTTTATGTCAACGGCACGCTGACCGTGGCGAAGAAGGCCGCTTCCGTGACTCCCGACGCGGCCGGCAAGATCTACGGAGCAGCGGATCCCACTCTGTCGGGTACGCCCTCCGGATTCCTGGCAAGTGACGGCGTCACCGCGACGTATACCCGCACAGCGGGCGAGACGGTGACCGGCGGCCCCTACACCATCAGCGCTGCCCTCGCGCCTGCGAGTGCGCTTGCCAACTACACCATCACCTACAACACCGCGCCGTTCATCATCAGCGCCAAAGCCGCATCGGTAACCCCCAACCCGGCCAGCAAGATCTATGGAGCCGCGGAGCCGTCGCCCCTGACGACTGGGATCCTCACAGGCTTCCTTCCGGCCGACAACGTGACCGCCACATATACACGGGTAGCAGGGGAGACGGTTGCGGCAGGTCCCTACGCCATCACCGCCACCTTGTCACCTGCTTCGGTGCTTTCGAATTACGCCATCACCAGCAACACAGCCCCCTTCACCATCCAGAAAGCGACGCCCGCGATCAGCGTGCCGCCAGCATCCTTCGTCTACGACGGTCAGGGACACCCCGCGAGCGCGTCGGCCTCCGGAGTCAGCGGCGCCGTCGACGGGACCTTTACGTTCACGTACAACGGTTTGACAGACCTGCCTCTGAATGTCGGGTCGTACACCGTGGTGGCTACGTTCACCAGCAGCAACCCGAACTACGACGGTAACAGCGGCAGCGGCACCATCACGGTCACTCCGGCCACACCTTCGGTGGTTGTGAGCGGCGGTTCCTTCCCCTACGACGGCTTGAGCCACTCCGCGAGCGCAACTGCGATCGGCGTCGCCTCCGCAACCGTCACGGGAGGCTTTACCTTCACCTACAACGGTTCGGCCACCGCGCCGACCGTAGCGGGTAGCTATCCGGTCGTTGCCAGCTTCACCAGCAGCAATCCGAATTACACGAATGCCTCAGGCGGCGGCTCCATCGTCATCACCAAGGTCGCTCTGACGGTGACCGCGGACGACCAGACCAGGCCGTTCGGCGTTACGAACCCCACCCTCACCGCGTCGTTCACCGGGTTTGTGAATAGCGAGACTCTGGCCACTTCCGGCGTCACCGGGGCTCCAGCTCTGACGACCAGCGCCGTCATCGCGAGCGCCCCTGCCGACTATCCCATCAGCGTTGCCACAGGAACGCTGTCGTCGAACAACTACTCGTTCATCTTCGTGAACGGAAAGCTCACGGTCACCAAGGCCACTCAGGCCATTACCTTCGTGCAGCCCGCCTCACCGGCGACCTACAACACGACGTTCACCATCGCTCCATTCGCCGACTCCGGATTGCCTGTGACGGTCCTGGCCTCGGGTTCATGCACCATCAGCGGGCTGACGGTGACGATCACCAGCGGCACCGGCACCTGCACCCTGACCGCCTCGCAGTCAGGCGATAACAACTTCCTGCCAGCGGCCGACGTGGTGCGCACGGTGCAGGCAGCGAAGGCGGCGGCGACCATCACGGTGACGCCGTACAACGTGACCTACGACGGAGCAGCGCACACGGCGACGGGCTCGGCCACGGGTGTGGGAGCGCTGAACCTGAGCGCCCTTTTGAACCTGAGCGGGACGACGCACACCAATGCCGGCCCGTATCTGGCCGATGTCTGGTCGTTTGCAGGCAACAGCAACTACAGCGCAGCCAACGGCACGGTTGACGACAACATCAGCAAGGCGGCGGCGACCATCACGGCGGATGCGAAGACGAAGACCTACGCCGACACAGACCCGGCGCTCACCTACCAGATCACCGCTGGCTCGCTGGCCACTGGCGACGCTTTCACTGGATCACTGACTCGTGTAGCCGGCGAGAACGTCGGACCCTACGCGATCAACCAGGGCACCGTGGCCCTCAGCAGCAACTACGCGCTCACGTATGTCGGAGCGAACCTGACCATTACTGCCCGCGCGGCGACCGTGGTTGCTGACGCGAAGTCGAAGACCTACGGCGATGTGAACCCGGCCCTGACGGCGGTGGTTAGTGGAGCGGTCAACAGCGACACCATCAACTACACGC
Source organism: Thermoanaerobaculia bacterium (assembly GCA_046594105.1). GTDB lineage: Bacteria > Acidobacteriota > Thermoanaerobaculia > Gp7-AA8 > Gp7-AA8 > JBDSGC01. The sequence continues at coordinate 28,563 of JBKJQB010000362.1, read as the reverse complement.
TGGCCACCACGGCCGCGCAGTTCTCGGCGGTAGGTGGGTATCCGATCGCGGTCACCCTCGGCCTGAACCCGAACTACAGCGTGACCGCGACGAATGCGGTGCTGACCATCGGGCAGAAGACGGCGACAGTGGTTGCTGACGCGAAGTCCAAGACCTACGGTGATGTGAACCCGGCTCTGACGGCGGTGGTGAGCGGAGCGGTCAACAGCGACACCATCATCTACAGCCTGGCCACCACGGCCGCGCAGTCCTCGGCGGTGGGCGGATACCCGATCGCGGTGACCCTTGGCCTGAACCCGAACTACAGCGTGACCTCAACGGATGCGGTGTTGACCATCGGTACTCGTGCAGTAACGATCACAGCGGGTGCAAAGACGAAGACCTACGGTAACGCCGACCCGGCTCTGACCTACCAGATCACGACCGGTTCACTGGCTACGGGCGACGCGTTCGCAGGCTCGCTGACACGTGCGGCCGGTGAGAACGTCGGAGCGTATGCGATCACCCAGGGCACCGTGGCTCTGAGCAGCAACTACGCGCTCACCTATGTCGGAGCGAACCTGACCATCACTGCCCGCGCGGTGACGATCACGGCGGATGCGAAGACAAAGACCTACGGCAATGCAGACCCGGCGCTGACCTACCAGATCACGGCCGGCACGCTGGCCACGGGCGACGCCTTCTCGGGCTCGCTGACTCGTGTGGCCGGCGAGAACGTCGGACCTTACGCGATCAACCAGGGCACCGTAGCCCTGAGCAGCAACTATGCGCTCACATACGTCGGAGCGAACCTGACCATCACTGCCCGCGCGGTGACGATCACGGCGGATGCGAAGACCAAGACTTACGGCAACGCCGACTTGGCGCTGACCTACCAGGTGACTACGGGCGCCCTCGTCACCGGCGACGCCTTCACCGGTTCACTGACACGTGATGCTGGCGAGAACGTCGGAAGCTACGCGATCAAACAAGGGACAGTAGCCCTGAGCAGCAACTACGCGCTCACATACGTGGGAGCGAATCTGACCATCACTGCTCGCGCGGTGACGATCTCGGCGGATGCGAAGACCAAGACTTACGGGAACGCCGACCCGGCCCTGACCTACCAGGTGACTACGGGCGCCCTCGTCACCGGCGACGCCTTCACCGGTTCACTGACACGTGATGCTGGCGAGAACGTCGGAAGCTATGCGATCAAGCAGGGGACAGTAGCCCTGAGCAGCAACTACGCGCTGAGCTACGTGGGAGCGAACCTGACGGTCAACAGCCGCCTCATCACCTTCAAGGCGGACAACATCACGCGCATCTTCGGGACCTCCACCCCGGCATTCACCTACTCGGCGAGTGTCGGATCGGTTGTCAACAGCGATACCTTCGGTACGGCCGTCTACACCACCAGCCCCACCAATCCAGCGGTGTTCGTCGGTACGTATACGATCTCCCTCAGCGGGCTGGCCAATCCCAATTACACGGTCTCTTTCGACACGGGGACGCTCATCATCAACAGGAGGGCGATCACGATCGGCCCTTCGGATGGACACACCTTCACCGGGCCCGCGTCAGCGCAATACAGCGACTTTGCAACGTACGTGGTCACGCTGCAGCGAGTGCTCGGTTTGCTGCCGGCCCAGTCCGTGACCGTCACTCTGGGCTCAGGAGTGAGCGCCTCGGCGCCCGTGGATCCACTCACGGGGATCGCCACTGTCAATCTCAGGCTGCTGGAGCCGACGGCTACCTCAACACTGGTGGCGCCTGGCTCGAAGATTGTCACTCTCACCTTTAATGACATCAACCCCAACTTCGTCGCTGGGGCACCCAGTCCGACGATGACGCTGACCATTACCCAGGAAGATGCCCGCGCCACCTACACCGGCGACCTGTTCGTTTCGACCGGCGGTGGCAGCACGGCGACCATCACGCTGAGTGCCGTGATCAAGGACATCACCGCGGTCACCGGAGACCCGGCCTTCGACAGCAACGCCGGCGACATCCGGAATGCGAAAGTCGAGTTCGTCGACAACGACACCAGCGGTCGACCGGTTCTCTGCACCGGCGTCGTGACCCTCTCCGGAACGGACACCAAGGTTGCCACTGCGACCTGCACCTACCTGGTAACGCTCGCGCCGAACGCTGACGACTGGCAGAAGACGGTCGGGATCGTGGTCAGCAACTACTACACCGACACCACAAACGGCGCGACGACGGTCGTCGAGGTGGCGCGAGGCGGAACCGGATTCATCACCGGCGGTGGTTACCTCATCCTCAGCAATCCGGCCGGCAGTGGCGCAGGTGACGTCGGCTCACGGAACAACTTCGGATTCAACGTCAAGTACAACAAGTCGGGCACGAATCTTCAGGGACACCTCAACACCATCATCCGGAGAGGCTCGAGCCTCTTCCAGGTGAAGGTGAGCGCGATGACCGCGCTGACGACCTGCTTCTACAACACCACGACTTCGACCTGCACGGCTACGCAACCAGCAGCGGCCACCGGCTACTGGAAGGGAGTGTTCGACGGCAAGGGTGTCATTCAGGATGTTACCAACCCGCTGCTGCCGATCAGCATCGAAGGAAACGCAACGGTTCACGTCGAGATGTCTGATGTCGGAGAGCCGGGATCGGGTGCGGTTGCCCCCGACACGATCCGCCTGATGGTCAAAGACAAGACTGGCGCGCTGTACTTCAGCAGCAGCCCGACCGAGCAGGCCATCACCGGCGGCAATCTCCAGGTGCACTAAGGGCTGATCGACTTACGACAACGCAAAGGCCTCGGGATCGATCCCGAGGCCTTTGGTACGCCAGGAGTGACGCAGTGAACGACTACACAATGCAGCGCCAGCACCGCCGGTACAGCCTTTCGGTCCCCGTAGAATTTCTGGGGACCCGGGGGATAACCCGGAACATCAGTGTGGGCGGGATTTACTTTGAGAGCGTCGACGGCGCCGTTGCTGCTGGCTCCGCGATTCGCTTCTGGCTGGTGTTCCATGAAGACAACAAGGACCTGTTGCGGCTCGAATGCGACGGAACTGTGGTGCGCGTCGACGAGCTGAGCGGAGGCCGCGGGGTGGCGGCCACGATCAACTGCTTCGAGTCCATCGTGGCGGCGATGTCACAAACACCGTCTCTCGCGCCAGCGAGCCGCGCTGAGCGCGATCACTGAGGCACGAGCGGGTGCCGGCCGTGCAGACTCGCCCGCTCGTGCGGGAGCAGCTGCGGGATCGCACCCCGGCCGGTCGCTTCGAATCAATCGCCGGAGCGATCAGGTCCAACCCTTTTCCCGGGCCCACCGCAAGAGCTCGACGCGCCCGCTGACGGCCAGCTTCTTGTAAATTGAGTGGATGTGGACCTTCACCGTCCCTGGAGCGATGAAGAGACTGGTTCCGATTTCCTGGTTGGTCATTTTCTTCACCACCAGGTGGAGGATTTCCTGCTCGCGGCGGGTGAGGATGGAGTCGAAATGCTGGGTGGCTTCCTCCCGCTTCAGCATTTTCTCGATGACGCGTCCGATGGACTCCTTTTCCAGCCACTGCCCCCCACCATGAACCTTTCGGATGCATTCCAGCAGGAGGCGGGGTGCCATCTCTTTCAGCAGGATTCCCCGGATTCCCAGGCGCAGGGCTTCGATGACCTGTTCCTCGGTCACCTCGCCGGTCAGGAGTACCACGCGAGTCTCCTGCGCGTGCGTGTGGAGCTCGCGCAGCACTGCCAGACCGTCCTTTCCAGGCATGTTCAGGTCGAGCAGGACCACATCGGGACGGGTCTTCAGCACCGCTGCCAGGATCGTGTTGCTGTCGGAGCACTTGCCGACCAGCTCAAAGCCGGGCTCGAGATGGAGCACAGCCTCAAGTCCGCTGAGCACGACCGGGTGGTCGTCGGCGATCAGAACTCGGATACTCAAAGGGGAGTCGATCCTGCGAGGGACAGCGCCAGGTCGATCTCCAGGCGAGCCTGACCTTCGTGCGACTCGACCACCAGGTTTCCGCCCAGTGCGGCCACTCGCTCTTTCAGCGTCACCGGGCCCCGTTTCATCGCGTTCAGTGTGTCCAGATCGTAGCGGCCAGTGAATGGAAACCCGCGACCGTTGTCTTCGATGACGATGCGAGCACGCTCCTGCCGCACCAGAACATGCACGGCAACGCGGCTGGCGTGGGAATGAAGGGCCGCATTCGTAAGAGCCTCTTTGATCACCCCGTAGATTTCTTCCGCCATCCCCGGTCCGATCATTTCGATCATGGGACTGGCTTCCAATGTGACTTTCAGGCCCCACTCGCGCTGGATGCGCTCGGTCAGCGCGGCCAGGCGCGGTGCCAGGCGCGGCTCGTCATCGGGAGCGACTGCTGATCGAAGCCGGGTGATGAAGGACCTCACCTCCCGCTGGTCGACGTGAAGAGCCTCCTCCACCTCGCCGAGGCTCTGCAGGGCCGCCTTCACGTCGTGTTGAATCAGATGACGGAGAAACTGCAGGTGGAGCGCCGTGCCGCTCAGGGACTGCAGGATGCCGTCATGGAGGTCGCGGGCGAATCGGATCCGCTCTTGCGATACCGCCGATTCCCGGATAGCCGCCGCAAGATAAAACTGCTCCAGACGGCTCTCGACGAACGCGGCCACGATGTCGGTCAGGACCAGATCGTCCTCGGTGAGGTCTTCCTTATCCAGGGCGAAGAGCCATCCCGACACGCTCTGGCTGGCAAAAGAGGAAGCGACGACCTGTTCGATCTGAAACCGTTCGCGGAGGGCGGCATGGATGGGATTGGAACGCAGATGCCGCAATCCCTGCGTGCCGGTCTCCGATCGCGCTGCCGGCGATCGCAGCCCTCGGGTCGAGACGAAGGACTTCAGCCGCTGCGCGCGATCGATCACTGGATCATACGTGCCCACCGGCGCCTCCGACAGGGACACTCCTTTTGCGGAGAGGACCGCCATGTAGAGGGTGGGCTCGTGCTCATCCTCCCACACCACCATGACCCGGGGAACACGGAGGACGCGCGCCGCATGCTGAAGGATTTCGGTGATGCTGGCCGTGAGGCTGTTGATCGATCCTCTCGGCCAGTCCGCCAGTTGCCGGTAGTCCGTCTGCAGCCGTTCTTCATGACTCTTCAACTGGATGAGCAAGGCGGCAATGGAGACGAGGAATCCGCCCCGGACAACGAAGCGGTACAGGGTGAATCCGGGATCGTTTCCGGTCATAAGAGCGAGAGCTGCGTAGATCGACAGCGCTCCGCACGCCGTCCACAGCATGCCTCTCATCTTGAAGAGAAGCGTCGCGCAGACCAGCGAAAAAACGAAGCCGAGGAAGAACGGGCTGGTGGAGACATTCGTCATGAGGCTCAGCGCGGCGAAGACTGCCAGATCACCGAGGTGACGCACGAGCTGCCAACGGTGCGATGTGGAAGGTGCCGTCCACGCCAGGAAGGCACGGACGAGCGCGTAGCCGCTGTAGACGGCAATCAAGGCGAAGGTCAGTCTGGGAAACAGCAGCGCGCCGGGGGGGTCGAGCAGGAACGCGAGCACCCAGTACCCCGCGAGGATGAGCCGGCTGATCGCGATGATGCGAGCCGCCCCCATACTCCGCGACAAATGATGAACCCCCTCCGCCGCATGCGCCGGCGGTTCTTCGGCGATGGTCGCAGTCTGGGCGACGCGGTCAGGAAAGCTTCCGCCGGGAAATAGATCTTCGATCACCGACCCCTCGGGCACGTTGGCGACCACATCGGACGAATGGACCCTTTCTCTATAGCACACCTGGGAATCGTCGGGTCCGCTGGTTTGCAGGTCTCCATTTCCAGCAGTCGAGCCCCAGAGCGGCGCGGCACGGCTGAAGAGATTGGCGACCATTGTTCGTCGACGCGGGAGACTCGCGGACCCACGAGCCAGGTCATACGGTAGCCTTTTCGCATCCAGGCCGCCTCACCCGTTCGGGTGATCGCGTTGCTCGAAGCGACTGGTGATTCCTGTTCGCCATGCGTGCCTCTCACTCCCGGCTCACGACCGACCTCTCACTTCCACCCGCTACAATCGCCCGGCCATGCGCCCCGACATCCTTCGCCGCGAAATCCGCGAGCTCTTCCGGCTTGCGGTTCCCGTCGCCGCGGCGCAGGCGGGCATGCAGTTGATGGGTCTCGTCGACGTGGCGGTCCTCGGGCGGCTCGGCGCGCGCGAGCTCGCCGCATCGGGGGTGGGCAACGCGGTGTTCTTCGCCTTTTCCGTCGTCGGAATGGGCGTCATTCTGGGGGTCGATCCGCTGATCGCGCAGGCAGTCGGCGCCGGAGATCATTTGCGCGCGCGGCGGGCCATGTGGCAGGGGGTGTGGCTGTCCCTGGCGGTGGCCGCGGTGCTGACCGTCGTGCTGGTCGCCGGTGCGTGGGCTGTCCCGCTGGTGGGTGCGCCGGAGTTGACGGAGGACGCGCGCGCCTTTCTGCTGGTGCGGACCACGAGCCTGGTGCCGTTTCTCCTGTTTTTTGTGGCGCGCTCGTATCTGCAGGCGTATGGCCGGACCCGTCCGCTGCTGGTCGCGATGGTCGCGGCCAACGTACTGAATTTTTTCGGCGATCTGCTGCTGGTCTTCGGAGGCCACGACCTTCCTTCCTGGACCGGGCCGCTACGGGCGATCCCGCCGCTTCATGTCGCCGGCGCCGCATTGGCCACCACGCTCTGCACGATCCTCGAACTGGTCATCGTGGCGATGGCCGTGCATTCGATGCGCGCCGCGGGCGATCAGGCAGTGAGCCATCGATGGAATGGCCCGCAGGTCCGTCAGGCCTTCCGGATCGGGCTGCCCATCGGGCTGCAGATGGGAGCGGAGGTGGGCATCTTCGCCCTGGTGGCGCTTCTGGCCGCGCGTGTGGGGACGCTGCAGCTGGCCGCGCACCAGGTGGCCATCAGCCTGGCCTCCTTCACCTTCACCATCGCTCTCGGTGTCGCCGCGGCCGGCTCGGTGCGAGTGGGCATCGCCATCGGAGCGCGCGATGAGGTGGGTACACGCGTGGCCGGTCACGTCGCCTTCATGGCCGGCGCGCTGGTGATGGGAACGAGCGGCGCGATGTTCGCGCTGATGCCGCGGGCCATGGCCCGGCTGGTCACCGATCAGGCCACCGTGCTGGAAGCTGCGGTGCCTCTGCTGTTCGTCGTCGCCGTGTTCCAGCTCTCCGATGGGGTGCAGGCCGTTGGGGCCGGCGTTCTGCGCGGCGCGGGAGACACCCGCTACGCCCTCTACGCGAACCTGTTCGGTCACTGGTGCATCGGACTTCCCGTGGCGCTGGTCCTCGGCTTTTACCTCCATCACGGCGTGGTTGGCTTGTGGTGGGGTCTCTGCGCGGGGCTGACCGTGGTCGCCGTTCTGCTGTTCCTCCGGTTCGACCGCCTCTCACGCAGAACGATCGATCCGCTGCATCACCACGAACGGCTCGATGGACGGCTCGATGGCCTCGATGGTACGGCCGGCGCGGAGTAACCCGCGATGGGCACGGAAGGTCATGGAATCTGGAGGTCGGCGATCGCCTTCGCCAGCGCCAGCCAGGCGTTGAATTGCCGCCGCGGGCCGTCTATCCTCACCACCATGTTTGGACTGGAAACCGAACGACTGATCATCCGGCCGTGGGCCGCTGCAGACCGCGAAGCCTTTCACGCGCTGACCAGAGATCCTGCGGTGATGGAGTATGTCCACGCCGGACTGCCGTACAGCGAAGAGGAAGTCGACGAGTGGTTCACCCGGCAGGCCCGCCAGCTGGCCAACGATGACGTCTGCATGGGCGCGATGATCGAGAAGGCCACCGGCAATCTTGTCGGCATCGCCGGCACGCAGCCCCTGGGCACCACCGGCGACCTGGAGGTCGGCTGGTGGCTGGCCCGCGAGGTGTGGGGAAAAGGGTACGCCACCGAGGCAGGCGGCGCGGCGACGCGGCACGTCCTGGAGACCCTCGGCCGCTCGCGGGTCGTGGCCATCATCCACCCCGACAACGAGCCTTCCAAGCGCGTGGTGGGCCGGCTCGGATTTCACTACGAGGCGCAGGTCACCGGCGCGCAACTCGGCCATCGCAAGCCGGACATCCTGGTCGACCTCTACGCGCGCCAGCCGTAGCGCGGTAGCGCGCATCGGGGCGCCGGCATCGTGCCGGCCGGTCGCCGCATTTCCCAGCTGACGCAGTCCAGCGCGCGCGCCACTTCTCATGATTTCTCCACCATTCCCCGAGGACTGGTAGGTCCAGGAAGGCTACGGTGTGCCGTTCTCGAAATTGCTTTCGAGGATCGCGAGGCGGGCCCTTGGACCGACAGGAACAGTTCGAGAAGATCGATTGCGACGGCGACTTCGACGTGGCCATTCTGGGCGGCGGAGTGAATGGCGCCTGCCTCTACGACCGGCTCTGCCGCGAGGGATATCGCACGCTGCTGGTCGACCGCGGCGACTTTGCTTCGGGTACCAGCCAGGCCTCCGGAATGATGATCTGGGGCGGCCTGCTCTACCTCCGCAACTTTGAATTCTCGTCGGTGTTTCAACTGTCGCGCGATCGCGATCGCATGGTGCGGGAGATGCCGGCCCGGGTGTCCCCGCAGCGGATGCGCTACCTTCCCGCGGCCAGTGGCGGCCGCTCCAGGGCGCTGGTTCACGCCGGCTTGTGGTTCTACTGGCTGATGGCGATGGGCAGCCGCGGCGCTCCGGGATCGCAAGATGACTTCGGCGAGCTGGAGTTGATCCAGCCGAAGACCGTGAATGGATCGCTCACGTATGAAGAGGCGGTCCTGGACAGCTCCGACGCCCGGTTCGTGTTCCGCTGGATCGCTCCTCATGTCCAGAGCGGACAGGTGGCTCTCAACTACGCCCGTCTGACCGGCAACTACTCGCGGAGCGACGCGCGGTGGCATCTCGACCTCGAGGACGCCTTGAACGGGAAACACCATCCGGTACGCGCGGCGATGATCGTCAACTGCGCAGGGGTGTGGACCGACGAGGTGAATGCGTCGTTCGGCATCTCGTCGCCGTTCCGTCATGCTTTCAGCAAGGGCGTCTACCTGGCCATCCCTCGTGCCGAACAACATCGCTCGTCGCTGTTTTTCGAACTGAACGAGCATGAAGACGTCATCTCCTTCGTCCCCTGGGGGCCGGTCTCGCTATGGGGTCCGACGGAAACGGCCATCGGCGATCTGTCGGAGGCCAATGCGCCGGCGCGTGAAGACATCGACTACCTCCTCGAGCACTACCAGCGGAGATTCCGCGCGCCGATCGCCCGGAAAGACGTGGTGTCCGTTCGCTGTGGAGTGCGGCCGCTGGTCATCGGCCGCGACGACGATCCGACGGGCTATCCGCTCGACCTCTCCCGGCGTCAGGAGGTGGTGGAGGATCGGGACCAGCCGTGGATCTCCTGCTACGGCGGGAAACTGACCGGATGCACGCGCATGGCTTCGCGAGTGGCAAGGCTCATCGAGCGGACGATTGCTCCGTCGGGACAGCTCGGCGTGCCGGACGACGACTGGGAGCGCGACATCGAGACCGTCACCTTTACGTCGATCCCGGGCAGAGTTCCTTCCGCCGCGTGGTGCGCGCGACGTGAGCTGTGCTGCACGCTGACCGACTACCTCCGCCGGCGGACCAACATCGCTCCATGGGTGCCGAGAAATGGTCTCGGGAGCGACGACGAACATGCGCCGGCTCTCCGCGCCAGTGCCCTGCAGATCGCTCGCGGGGACGTCGGCGTGGCCGAACGGCTCTTCGAACAGCATCGCCAGCAGGTGGTTCGACAGCTGGACCCGTTGCTCGCTGGATGAATGCAGTTCAGGCAGGAGGGAGGAGACGATGGCTCGATTGAATATTGAAGCTCCCGCAGCGCTGGGTGGCCGCCCAGCGGTGACGTTCGATCAGACCGCTGCGAACCGATGGCCGATCCTGGGGCCGGCGGAGGAGGCCGCAGTTCTCCGCGTTCTGCGCGACGGCGACCTGTCAACCCACCGCGTGATCCGCGAGCTGGAGGAGGACTACCGCTCGTTCACCGGGATGCCGTACGCCCTCGCTCATTGCAACGGGACCGCCGCACTCATGGCGGCCTTTTGGGCCATCGGGCTGCAGCCGGGAGACGAAGTGCTGGTTCCCTCGGCCACCTTCTGGGCCTCCGTGCTGCCGCCGGTGTGGATGGGCGCCGTGCCGGTGTTCTGCGAAAGCGAGCCGGATCGGCTGGGGCTCGATCCCGTCGACCTCGAGAGCAAGATCACTCCGCGCACGCGCGCCATCGTGGTGGTCCATCTGTGGGGCATGCCTTCGCGCATGACCGAGATCAACGCAGTGGCGCGCAAGCATGGTCTGGCCATCGTGGAGGATGCATCGCACGCGCAAGGAGCACGGTGGCGCGGTGAGGCGTGTGGCACGCTCGGCGACGTCTCCGTCTTCAGTCTGCAGGGAGGCAAACTCGCACCCGCCGGTGAAGGAGGCATGCTGCTATGCCGGGACCGGAAGTACTGGGAGCGGGCCGTGTGTTTTGGAGACATCACCCGGATCATCGAGCTGGACACGCCGGCGCGCCGATTCGCTGCGACGAGCTTTGGCGTCAAGACGCGCATCGCGCCGCTGTCCGCTGCCGTTGCACGCACCCAGCTCGCTGCCATGCCGGAGAACAATCGCAGGCGCAACGCGAATCTCCAGTACCTGTCTCGAGGACTGGAAGCGCTGGGCATCCACACCTTTCTGCCGCCGCCTCACGTCGAGCGCGTCTATTTCGAGTATCTGGTGAGACCTGACCTGGAGCAGATTGGTCTGTCGATGGGCGCGCTCATCGAGGCCCTCAACGCGGAAGGCTGTCATACCGGATTTCCTCGCTATCCTCTGCTGCACCAGCAGCCGTTCTTTACCGAGGGGGCATTCCGGCAGGTGATGCGTCCCGCCCCGGAGCTGCATGTTCCTGACTACTCGCTGGTCAAACTGCCCTTCACCGAACGTGCGAACGCGCAGATGATGAAGCTGCCATCGTTCCCGAATGCGGAGCGGGATCTTCTCGATCAGTATCTTGTGGCGTTCGAAAAGGTGATCGGGCATGCCGCGGAGATCGCTGCGCGATCAAGCAGGGAGGAGGTGGTGGCGTGAAGAGGTTCTACCGCCCGCTCAACCTGCTGTTTCACCTCGTTCACCTCGCGCTGATTCTTTTCGTGCTGCTGGCCTGGATGTTTCCTGCCACGCGCATGGCCCATCTTGTGTTGACCCTTCTGACCCTTGCTTCGTGGTTCCTTCTGGGCATCTGGATGGGTCGGGGATATTGCCCGGTGACCTCGTGGCACTGGGCGCTCAAGGAGTCGCTCGGCGGCGGGCGGCCGGAGGCGACGTACATCCAGATGGTGGGGGAGACGCTGCTGCATCGCCGGTTGGATTCGTCCGCAGTCGATCGGGTCGTGGTGGTGACCACCTTCGTGGTGGCGGGGGCCTCGCTCGTCTTGAACGCAAAGCGGTTGATCTGATCGGAAACCTTCAACGCACGGCCATTCAGATTCGCGACACCTGCGGACCGTTGCCTTTCTGCGATTCCCGCCGGCAGGATGCCGGCGGACCGGCCGGCAAGGATGCCGGCGTTACGAATGCAAGGCGCCTTCGCGGCAGAACGTCCTGGAGCGTGATCTTGGCGGAGCCTTGGGCAACCAACGCCGCCGGCCGTGCCGGCTGGAGCGTGATCCTGGCCGAGCCTTGGGCAACCAGCGCCGCCGGCCGTGCCGGCCGGATAGGTTTTTGCACTAGGTTGCGGGAACCGATGGCCTCGCCACTCTTCTCGCTGTTTACCGGTCGCTCTTCCCGCCGCGCGGTGGAGACGGTCACGCCGGAGCGGACCTTCGCGGATGTGATCCTTCCGCCGGAAACGCGCCGGACTCTCGATGAGGCTCTGGCCCAGGTCAGGAATCACTCCCTGATCTTCGGGCGCTGGGGACTTGGGGAGCGGCATGCGTCAGGGCTGGGGCTGGCCTTCAATTTCGCCGGACCTCCCGGCACCGGGAAGACCATCTGCGCTGAGGCCATCGCCCACGCGCTGGGGATGAAGCTGCTGGTGGTGGACTACGCAGAAGTCGAGTCGATGTGGATGGGGGAGACACCAAAGAATGTGGTCGGCGCCTTCCGTGCGGCGGCCGAGCAGAAGGCGGTGCTGTTCTTCGACGAAGCGGATGCCATTGCCACGCGCCGCTCCGGCGGCGGCGGTATGCCCCAGGAGCGGGAGGGCAATCTCACCGTCAATGTGTTGCTGCGCGAGTTGGAAGCATTCAATGGCGTGGTGATCTTCGCCACGAACCTCGCGGCGAACTTCGATCCCGCCTTCGAGCGGCGGATCCGCACCCACGTCCGCTTCGTGATGCCGGGGGTGGAGGAGCGGGAGCGGATCTGGCAGGTGCAGATTCATCCCCGCAAGACGCCCATCGCCTCCGACGTCGATTTTCGCGCGCTGGCCGAACGCTTTCCGATGAGCGGCGGCGACATCAAGAACGCCGTGCTCAAGGCCGCAGCCGCGGCGGCAGGCGAATCGCTCGCCGACGGAGACAAGGAGATCGCTCAACGGCATCTGGAACGGGCCGCCGGGGATGTGCTGGGTGCGAAGGCGGTCATGCAGCAGTCGCTCTTCGACGAGCGCACGCTCCGGCCGAACGACCCGTTCGTGGAGGCGCTGCAGCTGGCCGAGGCGCGGTGGCGCGCACTGGCCCTGATGGCTCTCGGCGTCGGCGGGCTCGGGTTGCTCGCAGCAGTCATCGCCCTCACGCTCGTTCTGGCGCGTTGAGGGCGGACGGCTTCCCTCGGGGCGGAGAGAGCCTCTCCAGAAAACCGATTGCTCAGCCACTGGCGAAACAAAAAAGCCCCGCCGGAGCGGGGCTTTCGAGCAACTCTGCGAAGAGTCTTATTGCGTGACGTTGAGCGATGTGTCGTCGATCACGAAGGACGTTTGCAGCGAACCATCCTCGGTCCCGTAGAAGCGGACCCGGATGGTCTGCCCGTTGTAGGTCGTGCCGAGGTTGAAGGACTTCAGCGTGTAGGTGGAGTTCGCGTTGAGATTTGAGTAGGTGGCCAGCGTCGAGAGCAGGGTGCCTGCCGAGTTGAGAATCTGCACGCTCAACTTGTCATATGCCGTGGCGGTGGTCGTCTCCGCTGTATCGATGCGAACGTAGAGGTTCAGCGTCGTACCGGTCGCGTTCGAAGGGATGGTGATCTGCTGATACGCGTAGTCGGTGTGGGAGGTCCCGTAGCCATTGAGCCATGCCTTCCACGAGCCGGTGCGGGCTGGACGCCCCGTGGAGCTGTCGATCACACCTGCGGTCTGGGTCCAGGTGACGGCTCCCGACTCGAATCCGGGATTTCCGAGGATCTGCGTGGTGGTGGACGAGCAACCGGTCACCGTGAAGGAGCTGGAGCTGGTGACCGTGCCGCCGGAGGTGGTCACCGAGATGGTTCCGGTGCTGGAGCAGTTGGGAGCGCTGGCGGTGATCTGGGAGGAACTGTTGACGGTGAACGATGCCGACTGACCGTTGAACTTGACCGCTGTGGCGCCGGTGAAGTTCGAGCCGGAGATGGTCACCGAGGTGCCCACGCCGCCGCTGGTCGGGCTGAAGCCGGAGATGGTCGGAGCGGGAGTGGGACTGGTCAGGAGGGAGTAGAGAAGTTTGTTCGGAGAGCCGGCGCCCACGTCGGTGAGCTTGTTCAGCGATGAGGCGTTGTTGATGGCGGTCCAGGTCGCGGAGGGGCTGAAATCGGTCGCCCCCTGAACATAAAGAGCGGCGACGCCGCAGACGTGAGGCGTGGCCATCGAGGTTCCGCTGATGGTGTTCGTGGCGGTGGTGCTGGTATTCCAGGCCGAGGTGATGCTCGATCCCGGCCCAAAGATGTCCACGCAGGTTCCGATGTTCGAGAAGGAGGAACGTGCATCGGTGCTGGTGCTGGAACCGACGGTGATCGCGGCGGCTACGCGGGCGGGTGAGTAGTTGCAGGCACTCTGCCCGCTGTCGTTGCCGGCGGCGATGGCGAAGGTGACGCCGTCCGTGATGCTACGGTTGACTGCGTCGTCGAGAGCCTGAGACGCTCCGCCGCCGAGGCTCATGTTCGCGACGGCCCGTTGTCCGGCCAGGTGGTCGCTGGTCACCCAGTCGATGCCGGCGATGACGCCGGAATTGGTCCCCGAGCCGTTGCAGTCGAGAACTCGCACCGCGACCAGGGTGACATTCTTGGCGATCCCGTAGGTCAGACCGCCCACAGTGCCGGACACGTGCGATCCGTGACCGTTGCAGTCATCGGCATTGCCTCCCGATGTTACGGCGTCATAGCCGGTCACCCGGCGAGTGGCGCCAGACGCATTCTGGTACTCGACGTGGCCGACCTTGATCCCGGTGTCGATGATGTACGCCTTCACACCGGTGCCGTCGGCGTTGTAGGTGTAGGTACCGCTCAGTGGAAGATCGCGTTGATCGACCCGGTCGATTCCCCAGGTCGCGTTGCTCTGGGTCGCCGTGCCCTCAACCGTTCCGTCTTCTTCGATGTACTCAACGTTCGGATTGTTGAGCATGGCGTTGGCCCGCGCTTCGTTCATGACCGCCGCGAATCCCTTGATGGCGTGCTGGTAGACGAATTCCAATCGCGCTCCATGGGCCCGGCTGAGTTCCGAGGCCTTCTGCCCGACCTCTCCGCCCGGTACGCGATCATTGAAAACGACGATGTAGCGGTCCTGGATCTGCCGTGAGCTCTTCTGGATTGATTTCTTCGGGCCGGCAGCAGACGCTCCGGTCACCACCAACAGGGACAACACCACCATCAACAAACGTTTCATCTTCGCTCCTTGACTCTGAAAGTCTGCCAGCTCCAAAGCAGACCGTCTGCCAGTCGAATCGCCTTGCGGTGACGGCGGGTAACTGTCGTATTATCAATACGTTAAATGGAAAGCGAGGAGATCGTGAAAGAGGCGGTGGGTCAAGACATGAGCCGAAGAAAGGCGATCAGTGCTCTTTGCTGGGTCAAAAGTTGCGAGAATGGTCGCATCGCTGACCCCCGCCCAACGCCTGAAGAAGCGAGATTCGAATCTGTCAGTCGTCAGAAGTCTGCAGAGCCAGGAACCAGTCGCCTTCTCGATCCTGCGTGACCTCGACCTGCCAGGGCTGGCAGCACACTGGACAATCCTGCACATACGATTGCCGCCTGCCGCCTCCCTCGTCGATGACGACGTCGACCGGTTCGCCGCAGTAGGGACAACTCGATGCGATCGCTTCCGACATGGTCGCGATCGTACTCGGTTCCGCGCGGGGAGGCCCGCTGAGCCTCGCCACGGCCTGGAAATCGCCTTCGGAGGCATGGTGGCCGCAGTCGCTGAACCCACGTTTCTGTCGCCCGCGACCTTCAATGAGAAGTCTTCGAGAAACCTTCGAGGGAAAAACGATCGAAGCGGAAGGACTTCCGACCCCACAGCCGCCAGATTGCTCCCACGCGCTTCGGATCCGAAGCAGGATCGGGGGAATCAACCCCTGATCCATACAAAAGGGAGAAAGCCATGAAACTGAAATCAGCAGTGTTCCTGATGATTCTGGGTGCGGCGGGATCGATGACAACGCTGGCAGCGGATGACCGCGGGACTCAGCCCAGACCGCCTCAGGTCACCGGGGGACGCGGGGTGGTGCCGCCGCCGCCGAGGACCGCTGACATCACCATCCAGCGAGGTGGATTGACCATTGGCGGCATGGTCGGTGGTGCGAATGGCAAATTCGCCGGTTGGGGAACGACGGTCCAGTTGACGGAGCAGGACTCCGCGATGCAATCCAACGGCACCTGCGCCTTCAACATCTCCTACTTCATGCAGGAAGCGGCCGGTGCGCCTGCCGGACCCTCGTTTGTGAATCGATTCAAAGTGGACGACAAGAACGTGGTCAGCAGCCAGTCCGCGCTTTCACTGCTGGCGTCCGAAGGGAAAGTGGTCAACACCCAGGCCTACCTGCCCGCTGGCTCCCACAAGCTCGTTTTGTTCACGGATGACGATCACAACGTGTCGCAAAGCAACGAGAACAACAACAACTTTCAGATCAACTTCGTCCTCTCCTGCGGCAAGCCGTAGCGTCATTCGAAGTGAAGAGCGTGGTGCCGGTGCGACGGCACCACGCTCCTCGCGGATGGAGACGGATCACGCCGCTTCATCCCCTGTGCAGCGGGACGAGGATCAGCGCGAGATCCCACGCCAGGTGCGCGATGAGCGACGGCAGCAGACTGCGGGAGACGCCTCGCAGCGCCGACCAGAACAGTCCGCAGACGAAGGCGATGATCACCAGCAGGACGGAGCCGAACGATGCGTGCGCCACTGCATACGTCGCCGCGGACAGGATGATGATCAGGACCGGCCGCGCTGGCCAGCGGGTGGCCACCCATTCCTGAAACGCCCCGCGCCACAGAATCTCCTCTGCCAGGATGATGGGAATGACGAACAGCAGCACGCTGGGGCGGGGCCGGCCCACGAGAAACATCGCATAGAGATTGCCGGTCCGGATGCCGATCGTGGGAATCGCCTGTGTCACCAGCGGGAAGAGCAGATAGGTGGCAGCGATCATCACGCCACTGGCCAGGAGCCCGAGAAGGACTGAGCGGAGCCCCGGCTTGAGGAGATCGCGCATCAGCTCCCGATCGGAAGCCAGCACCGTTGCCGACATGCCCAGCGCGGCGATGGCGATCGGAATCCATGGATCGAGCGTGCGCGCGGCCAGCATCGCTGCCGCCCAGATCAGCGGGATGGCCATCCGCGTTCGCTGTCGGGCGTCTGTCACGCTGTGCTGCCACCGCGAAGGGATTTCATCAAGGCCTCCGCCCGGCTCCAGAGGCCTGATCGTGGTTGGCGCTCCTCTGCGATGGCGCGCCGTGCCGCCTCCCGGAAATCGAGTCGCTGCTCGTGACCGACCAGAGACCAGAAGCGATCGTCTTCCGCCAGCAGATCGCTGGTCAGGCCGACCACGATTTCTCTGGCCACGCTCCACTGGGCGCGCGTGACGAAACGTACCCAGTGCGACGAAAGGCCGGGGGTGAGCACCGGCACGCGCACGACCAGGGGGTGCTTCAGTCCGAGGGCGTTCGCCGTGCGCAGAAGGATCTCCCGGCCCGAGAGAATCTCCGGTCCGGGAATGTCGAACGCTGCCGAGCGGGGGAGATCCAGATCGAGAGCGCGGTCAAGCGCCACCAGAACGTCGTCGATGGCCACCGGTTCGGTGCGCGAGTCGAGCCAGCGTGGGAGGATCATGAACGGCAGGCGGGCGGCGAGATCGCGCACGATCAGAAACGAAAGGCTTCCGTTGCCGACGATCATGCTGGCCCGCAACTCCAGGACCGGAACCGATCCGCTGGCCAGAATCTCTCCGACGCGGGCCCGGCTCAGAAGGTGCTCCGATGAATCTCCGGTGGCGGGATGAACGCCACCGAGGTAGATGATCCGCTCCACCCTCGCCTCGGCTGCGGCCTCGGCGAAGGCGCGCGCGGAACTGGCCTCGCGTTCCCGGAAGTTCCCCGCCGTTCCCATCTCGTGCACCAGGTAGTAGGCCGCCGCACACCCTTCCAGCGCTTTGCGCAGCGCCGCACGATCGGCGACGTCTGCCTCGACCCAGTCGCGTCCGGGAAAGCGCTGGCGGGCCTTCGAGACATCGCGCGTCAGACAACGCACGGCGAAGCCACGTTGCGCAAGGACCGGATACAGCCGCGAGCCGACGAAGCCGGTAGCGCCGGTGAGGAGGATTGGTTTCGTCACTGCGGGATGGCTGTGCAAGACGGCGCCCATATGTAGCGCAGTGATCGTCTCACCTCGAAGCGCAAAAAGAGAGGCTCGCGGACGCCGTGATCACTTGCGCTCGTTCCATCGTGACCGGTAGTGGACCACGCTGATGGCTTCGGAAGGGTTGGCCAGGGAACAGCCGAGAATCCGATCGCTTCTGGTGCCGAGACTCCAGGAAAACATCGTTTCCGGTCGCCGGAACAACACGAGCGGCATGCCCGGCTGGAGACCCGCTCCGATGGGGACGGACACCAATTGTCGCGAGGGCGACTCGAACACGACAGACTTACCATCGGCGCTCCATTCTGGTCCGGCGCCCCCTTCGGTCGACACCTGCGTGGACCGCCCGTCGGGGAATGGCCGCACGTAGACCTCGAGCCGCCCCGAGACATCGGAGCTGTACACAATCGCTTTTCCGTCCGGCGAAAATCTGGCGCCGCCGTCCGTTCCGTCGGTGGCAACGAGGAGCCGTGGGGGACCGCCGCCGGTCATCGGAAGGACCCAGACGTCATTCCAGGGTTTTCCTCCGTCGCGATCCATCAGGAGAAATCTGCCGTCCGGGGACAGACCGCTGACATTCTTGTCGTCGCTGGTTTTTGAGATCGTCGAAGGTGCCGACGCCCCGTCATCAGGGACGGAGTAGATGTCGTACATCCCGTCGCGATCGGAAGAGAAGAAAACGCGGTCACCTGACGGCGACCAGTTTGCCCACTGGTTGTTGGACAACCCTCCAGTCAACCGCGTCTCCACGCCGCGAGCGAGATCGCGAGCGTATACATCGTAGGCACCTTTTCGGGGATCAAACTTCAGCAGGGCCAGCTTGCGTTCATCTGGGGACGGAGTCGCCGATCGTAGACTTGTCGCGTTGAACAACTTCTCGATCAGCCGTCCATTCCGGTCGTACCATCCCACCTCCACGGTCGCCGTCTCGTTCGAGGCCGGCAGGTGAGCCATCGCCCCGTTCGCCGAGACGGTGCTCCACGAGTGGGACCACTCTTCGCTGTAGACCACGTCGTCAACGACCTTGCGCGGCTCACCGGAGAGTTCGAGCTTCTTCTGATCGAAGGGCTGCGCGTAGATGGCGCCGTCCCGTACGAAGAGCAGGTGACCGAGCGACACCCCCACAAGCGCGTCGGCCTTCAGAAGCAACTTGTTGAGCGACTGGCTCACAGAGCCTGCATGGATTTCATTCTTCTGTTCGGAGATGGTGCGGCGGAGAAAGAGAAAGTGGTCGCCATCGTCCAGAAACTGAGGCCAGCCATGGAGCGTCTCCCGATGGGCGGTGTCGAGGTCCGTCACTTTGACCGGCTCACCACCGGAGGCAGGCACGCGAAAGAGTCCCTCATTGAAGCGCCGGGCGATGAGGATGGTGCCGGATCTGCTCCAGCTCGCTCCCACCCCGTAGCCGGCGTCGCTGCTGATGATCTCCGGGCGTCCGCCGTTCGCGCTGATTTTCATCAGCTTCTTGTTGTCGAAGAAACCGATCCATTTTCCGTCGGCGGACCAGAATGGTTTCGCTGGTTTGGATCCCGCGCTCTTCTCGGTCAGGCGAACGGGATCCACCGCGTCGTTGTGGCGGATCCAGAGACTCCGATCCCCACTTCTGTCGGTCGCCGTGAACACAACGGCCCGGCCATCGGGAGAAATGGCCGGCTCGATGATCGAGTAACCACGCGGAGGCATGATGGCGAAGGAGAATGCCTCAGGCGTTCTGCTTCGTTCACGCAGGAGAAGCCCGGTCGCTGCCAGTGCCACGATGGTCAAAAGCGCCAGCGCCGGCCAGAACCATCGTACCGGCCGCGAGGCCACCGAATCGGTGGCCGTTCCCGCCCACTTCAACTCCTCGCCGAGGTCGTGCGCACTCTGCCAGCGGTCGTCGGGATCCTTCTTCAGGCACTTGGTGATGACATGCTCGAGAGAGGTCGGGGCCAGCGGTTGCAGCGCGGTGATGGGTGGAGGCTCGCCACCGACGATGGCCGCGATGAGCGAGGTTTTCGTCTTTCCAGCGAACGCTCGTTTCCCGGTGACCATCTCGTACAGCACCGCTCCGAACGCGAAGATGTCGGTTCGGGCGTCCGCTTCGGTGCCTTCCAGCTGCTCGGGCGCCATGTATTGAAACGTTCCGAGGATAGTTCCTTCGCGAGTCAGCGGCTTCTGCTGCGTCGCGCCATCGGGATTGATCTCGATCACGGCGCTCTTGGCCAGACCGAAGTCGAGCAACTTCGCTCCCGACTTCGTGATCATGATGTTGCCCGGCTTGAGGTCGCGATGAACGATGCCCGCTCGGTGAGCGCGGCTGAGCCCCTGGGCAATCTGCGAACCGTAACGGACCACATCGGCCAGCGGGAGCGGGCCCCGGGCGATCCGATCGGCCAGAGTCTCGCCATCCAGCAACTCCATCACCAGATAGGCCACACCCTTCTCATGACCGACGTCATAGAGCGTGCAGATGTTCGGATGATTGAGCTGAGAGATCGTTTTCGCTTCGCGCTCGAATCGCTGCTGCAGCTGATCGTTGTGGGCCAGCTCACTCGGAAGGACCTTGATGGCGACGCTGCGATCCAGCCGGGTGTCGAGCGCTTGATACACCTCTCCCATGCCCCCCGCTCCCAGGCGCGAGGTGATCTCGTAGGGTCCCAGGCGCGAACCGGCATCGAGGGTCATGAGGGGCTTGTCTCCAGGAACGCGATCACTTTCTCGGGGCCGCGTTTTTCACGTAGTGATCCAGCCACGTGTCCATTTCCCACAACATGTGCAGCACGGACTCACGGGCGCGGTAGCCGTGCGCTTCGTAGGGCAGCATGACCAGGCGGACCGTCGCGCCGAGTCCTTTGAGCGCCGCGTAAAGGCGGTCGCTCTGGATGGGGAAGGTGCCGGTGTTGTTGTCTTCCATCCCGTGAATCATCAGGAGCGGGGTGTTGATCTTCTGCGCGTGGGTGAAGGGCGACATCTTCATGTACGTCTCCGACGCCTCCCAGAACGTCCGCTCCTCCGCCTGGAAACTGAACGGAGTGAGGGTGCGGTTGTACGCGCCGCTGCGGGCGATTCCCGCGCGGAACAGATTGCTGTGCGCGAGCAGATTTGCCGTCATGAAGGCGCCGTAGGAATGGCCTCCGATGGCCATGCGGTTTCGATCGCCCACCCCGCGCCGCACCAGCTCTTCCACGGCGGCCGTCGCCCCCGCCACAAGCTGTTCCACGTAGGTGTCGTTTGGCTCGGACTTCCCCTCGCCAATGATCGGAATGCTGGGATTGTCGAGCACCGCATAGCCGCGCGCGAGGAATGGCAGCGGCCCCATCGGACTGATGCGGATGAACCGGTACGGCGATTCGGTGACCTGCGCGGCTGCGCTGGCGGTCTTGAATTCCTGCGGATAAGCCCACATCAGCACCGGCAGCGGGCCGCTCTTCGGATCGTAGCCGGGAGGCAGGTAGAGAGTGCCGGTCAGCTGCAGTCCGTCGGCGCGCTTGTAGCGGATCAGCTCCTTGCTGGCCCTCGAAAGCTGAGGCGACGGATGGGGAAACCTGGTGAGTGCGGTCAGGCTCTTCCTGCCCAGATCGCGCAGATAGAAGTTCGGCGGCTCGTTGACAGACTCGCGCCGCGTGAGCAACTGCTTTCCCTCGGCGTCGAGCACATCGACCACGTATTCGTAATTCGGCGCCTCGGATTGCCACAGGCGCGACTTTTTCCCGTTCTCCAGATTCAGCCGATCGAGGAAGGGGCGGTCGCCTTCGCCCGAGGCCCCTGCGCCGGTCAGCAGAATCGAACGTCCACCATCGACGATCTGCAGAACCCCCCGTCCCCAACGGTTGGGATGAACCGCAGGCGAGCCGGGGTCGCTGTAGCGATCTTCGAACGAACGGTCGAACAGGAGCTGCGCTTTCTGATCCGGCTTCGACGGATCGATCCTCCACGTTCTTGTCTTTCGATCCTTGAACCACGACTCAGAGACGAGCGCGAGATCGTCGCGCCCCCACACCACCTCTTCGAAACGCAGCGCGAGCTCAGCCAGCCTGGTGGGCGCCGCAGTGAAGGGAGCCTCGAGGGCGAACAAGCGATCGCGTACCGCGGCTGCCACCCGGGGGTTGCCTTTGTCACCTGCCTCGACCCAGTAAACAGTCGCCGGCTTGTCGTCGCGCCAGCCGGCATCGCGAGGTCCCTCGGATGCCGCGCTGAAATCGGTGGGGATCGATTCGGCGAGCGGAAGGTCGGCCAGCGAGCGCACCATCGTGCCGCTGCGATCCCAGATCTCCAAACGCCGAGGGAAGCGCGACTCCGGCAGCGTGTAGGCAAAGGGGCGATGCACGGTTTCAGTCAACAGAAAGCGGCCATCGGGTGAAGGCTCGAAGCGGGTGATGCCGGCAGCACTGCCGACCGGCGTTGCGGTTCCGTCGAGAGTCACCAGCATCGGTTGCGATTGCAGGTGATATTCGAAGAGCGCTGCATCGGCTGGATTCTTGAGGAGGTCGGGATAGGTCCTGGCCGGCGTGGTCCTGCCGAGGTTTTCCTGGATGACCGGGCCGGTGGCGACGGAGGAGACCGCAGGAGGCGTTCGTTGCGTTGTGGGGAGGGCGCGCACGGCAAGGGTCGCGCTGTCGGACATCCATTGATATGGCCGGCTCGGGTAGACATTGTTGAGGAGGACTGTTCCCACACGATGGGCCGCGCGTGTGGCCATGGAGGCCGTCCACAATTCCAGTCCGGCATCACCGGCAACGGTGAAGGCCACCGCCTTTGCGTCGGGGGACCAGGAGAGGTTGCGGATGTGCGCACCGGAGGGGAGGCCGCTCACCGCCTGTTCCTTCGCGCCGGTCACCGTCAGCAATCGCAGATTCCCAAAGTAGGTCGGGCGGGTCTGGTCGTGATTGGACGGGTTGAACCGCAGGCCCGCCAGTTTGAGCTCGAGCTGCGAAAGATCGCCGAGGGTGAGTAGCGGAGCGGGATCGAGCAGCGCGATGCTGTTGCCGTTCGGACTCAACACTGCCAGGGGCGTCAGCGGCGCATCGGCGAGGGCCACGATCTCCGGCGGAGGGAGCCGGTAGACATCGACGTCCTGCGCGAAGCTCGCGAATGCAACAAGGAGGGCGAGAAAACCGATCGGGAGAGTGCGTGGCAATGAAGCCTCCTGGTGTGGTTCAGATCGTAAAGTTGACGAGTGGCGGGCGAGAGTTTGCCACAGAGCCGGACTGCAGAAAGCGACGGCCCTACCCGAAGAACAGACCTTTTCGATTCGGAAACCTCTCTTGACTTCGACTCAAGCGACCCATAGCCTTCACCCGTCACCACAAATAATGCTGTCTCGCACCATCGAGAAGGAGCCGGGATGAGATTTCGGAAACCACTGTTGGCGGTCGCAGGTCTGCTGTCGGGCATGGCTGTCGTTTCGTGCAGCCACGTAGTCACACCAGCGGCACGGGAAGGGCGTATCGATCGGTTCGAGGGTCGGGAGCGTGCCCGCGGAAAGGTCGGCAATCCAGGCGACGAGACGCATGAGTCGCAGGTCGGTGCC
This sequence comes from Thermoanaerobaculia bacterium, assembly GCA_046594105.1. Classification (GTDB taxonomy): domain Bacteria; phylum Acidobacteriota; class Thermoanaerobaculia; order Gp7-AA8; family Gp7-AA8; genus JBDSGC01. The sequence continues at coordinate 5,325 of JBKJQB010000362.1, read as the reverse complement.
GAGCAGTTCGCGGAAGCGCGCACCTCTCCGGGGATCGTCCTGCCGGGCGCGTACTCGGCTGCCTTCACTTCGCTGCAGGCGCTGCCGGTGTACGGCAAAGAGAGCTGGCGTGAAGTGACCAATCGCCCGTACGACTCCGACGATTCGCGCTATCGCGATCCATATTTTTCGAATTCGAGCGGTGGTTCAGGTCTGGTCTCGGGGCGGATCACGGGACTGGCCGTCGATGGTTCGTATGTCTACGCGGGCGGTGCGAATGGCGGCGTGTTCCGTTCCTCCGACGCCGGTGCGAACTGGGCGCCGCTGACGGACGGATTGCCGACGCTTTCAGTCGGCGATGTCGAGCTGGCTCCCGATGGTGCGCTGTGGCTGGCCACCGGCGAGGGCAACACCGGCGCGACCTCGTACGTTGGCTCGGGCGTTTACCGCATGAGCGCGCCCCGCAGCGGCGTCTTCACCACGAGTTCCCGAGTGGGCGGGACGGAACTCGAGAGCACCTTCATCAACCAGATCAAGTTCGACACCATCGGAAACGTCTACGCCGCGACGTCCCGCGGCGTGTGGAAGCACTCCTCCACTTCTTCGAGCGGTTCCTGGACCCGCGTTCTGTACCCCGTCGCCGATCCAATCGTGAACGGCGTCTCCCGTCCCGACCTGCAGTCGCCGTACAACAACATCTGCAATGACGTGGCGATCTCGCCGCTCTCCGGCGGCCAGCAGGTCATCGCCAACTGCGCGTGGCGCGGAGGCGCGAGCTATAACGGCTTCTACCTTTCGACCGATGGCGGTAACTCCTTCGCGCTGACGAATCCGAAGGGCGCGCTGAACCCGCAGGACATCGGCAACACGGAGTTCGCCTACTCCGCAGACGGGTCGCATCTCTATGCGGTGGTCGAATCAATTACCCGCTACACCAATACCGCCAACACAGTCCTCGGAGGCATTTTTGATTCTCCGGGAGGCGACGTCACCGGGCCGTGGAACAAGATCGCCGACTCCCAGAAGCTGGCGGGATCGGGATCGGCACTCAAGCTCTACAACGGATACCGCCCCGGCGTCCAGGCCTGGTACAACAACTTCATCCTGGTCGATCCTGCCGACGCGAAGCACCTGTTCGTCGGCCTCGAAGAAGTCTACGAGACGAAGGATGCCGGGGTGCAGTGGCAGACCATCGGGCCGTACTGGAACTTCGAGTTTCCCTGCTGGTCGATCTTCGACGCCCAGAATACCTGCGCGCCGACCACACACTCCGACCAGCACTCAGTGGCCATCTCCGGCGGCAAGCTCTACGTCGGAAATGACGGCGGCCTCTACACCCGAAATCTCGATGGCAGCAGCCAGTGGAAGAGTCTCAACGCAAACCTGCGCACCCTGCAGTACTACGGTGTGGGCGTGGGCAAGGTGCCGGGCGGAGTTGCGGTTGCCGGCGGCCTGCAGGACAACGGCGGCTCGCTGCTGTTGCCTGAGGACCTGAGCGGCAGCGGAAAGATGGGATCGCCGTTCGGTGGCGATGGCGGCGCGATCCTGGTGGATCCCGATGACGGCTGCAAGATCCTCGATGAGTACGTCTTCCTGGACCTGTGGGTGACCACGAACTGTGGTCGCTCCGACGGGACGACGCATGCGATCAAGGACGTTGCTCCTCCCGACGTCAATGCGCGCTTCATTGCTCCCTTCATCGCCGATGAAGCGAACAAGAACCACTGGGTCGCCGGCGGCCAGCACGTCTGGACCTTCGACCGCGGCTTCGCCATCCAGAGCGGTGCGGACTGGCGCAATGCATTCGATCAGGGCTCCGGTCACAACACCACATCGCTGGCCAGCCGCAACGACGTCGTGTGGGCTGCCTGGTGCGGCCCCTGTAACAACCGAGGATTCACACGCGGCATCTCCACCAATGCGGGCGGTGCGTGGTCGCAGCTGGCGCTTCCGGCGGAACTGCCCAACCGTTACATCTCCGGTCTGGCGATCGACCCTGCGGACGCAAGCGGTCGCACGGCCTACGTGGCCTTCAACGGCTTCTCCCGCACATGGACGGAAGGGCCCGGCGCGGGCATTGGACACATCTGGAAGACTACCGACGCCGGCGCGACCTGGTCGGACGTCAGCGGCAACTTTCCCGACATCCCGGCGGACGACATCGTGATCCGCGCCGGCAAGCTGGTGGTGGGCACCGATCTCGGAACGCTCATCTCCATCGACGGCGGCGCGCACTGGTCACGGCTGGGACCGAATCTTCCGTACACCACGGTGATGGATCTGAGCGTAGGGCCGGACGGCCGGCTGTACGCCGCCACGCACGGTCGCGGCATCTGGTCGATCACCGCTCCGTAACTTTCAAGCATCGCACGAACGAAAGGGACGCACTTCGGTGCGTCCCTTTTTTTGTTGTGGGGAGAAGTCGGATCGAGTCCTTCTCTGCGCGCCGGAAGTGTTACCCCGGCTCGGCCATGGCCACCGGTTCGTCGTCTGTCTGCGCGTTCGCCATCACGGCATCGGGATGGGGGCCTCTCCGGCCGCCTCCAGCTGCTTGTTCACGGTGGAAAGCCGCTCCCCTCGAAAGGCAAGCCAGCGTTGGATGGCGGCGTCGATCTGTGGTCGCAGCAAGGCCAGACTGGCTTGCGCGTCGGCGCTCGGCGCGGCATCGGCGTCATCGACGGCCTCCGCCAGCCTGTCCAGTGCACCCTGGATGAATTTGAGACTGTTCATCGATTTCGGTGGCAGCCACCAGGCTTGCGCGTTCGCCGGATCAGCACCGGTGAGATCGTTGATCTCGTTCTGCAGCGAGTCAGCAGAGGAGGAAACGGCCGTTGCGTTTTTGGCGCGACGTTCAGCCAGGTTCATCGTGAGCTTTCCCGCTTCTGCCAATGCGCCGGCGATGCGGATCCGGCCACTCTCCACCGACCGGGCCAGCGCGAACTGCTCGTTGTAGGCCGACTGAGGAAGCTTGAGGCGCGGATCCGCGCTCACGACCAGCGGCTGTGTGAACCGCTGACCAGCAACGCTCAGGGCCACGGTGTAGTTTCCTGGCGGCGCCCAGATGCCCTCGGAATCTGCGCGGCCTACGGCCAGAGAAGCAGGCAACGGATAGCGGATGGGCCACACGAAGCGATGCATGCCACTGGCGGTGGAGAGAGCCGGATGGCTGCGGAACCACTCCGGCGCGGTGTTCAGTTTCGCGGGGTCTGCGGCCGGGAGCTTGTCGTTCGACGAATAGCGTCGCACCAGCGCGCCGGTGGGGTCGAGGATTTCGAGTGTTACTTCGCCGCTGGCCGCAATCGCCGCTGGCAGCAGGTAGTCGATCACCGCGCCGTACGGAGGGTTCGAGGCAAGCGCTTCGTCCTTCGGCATCGGCGTGCCGGTGAATCCGGACGGTCGTTCCCGCACCGGCGTGGCCGGCTTGAACAGATAGGCCCCTCCTGCCGCCGCAGCCTCCGCGGTCTGGCGGAGCGGCGTCACGTCATCGAGAATCCAGAAGGCCCGGCCGTGCGTGGCGATGACCAGATCGTTGCCGTGAACCACAAGATCGCGGACCGAGGTGACGGGCAGGTTTTTCTGCAGCGACTGCCAGTGATCGCCATCATCGAAGGAGACGTAGACACCTTTCTCCGTTCCGGCATAGAGCAGACCTTTGCGCACGGAGTCTTCCCGCACCGCGTTCACGAAACTGCCCGCGGGAATGCCCTCGACGATGAGGTCCCAGTGCTTGCCCCCGTCACGAGTGCGGTAAATGTAGGGGCGCACGTCCTCGATGCGGTGACGATCCACGGCGGCGTACGCGGTCTCGGCATCGAAGTGTGAGGCATCGAGAATTCCCACCTTCGACCAGCCGGTGAGCGCCGTCGGCGTGACGTTGGTCCAATGCCCGCCTTCGTCGCGCGTGCGCCAGATCGAACCATCGTCGGTTCCCACCCACAGATCACGGTCGGTCATCCGCGAGGGCGCGATGGAGTAGATGACGCCGTGCCTGCCGCCGGCACGTGGCTGCAGCGCCGCCGTGGCTGCGTCGAGAGTGGCCGGGATGCCGGGATCCTCGCGCGTGAGATCGGGGCTGATCACCGTCCAGTGCCCGCCGCCATCGTCCGTGCGGAACAGACGCTGATTGGCGAAGTAGAGAACCTTCGGGTTGCGCGGCGAAAACACCAGCGGCAACGTCCATGTGCGGCGATCCAGGTTGGGATAGGCGAGGGTCGGATCGACCGATCGGGTCTGACGCGTCCGCAGATCGAGCCGGTCCACCCGGCCGCCGTAGATGATCTCGGGATCCATGGGGTCGGGCGCCAGGTTGTCGCTCTCGCCGCCGGCGGCCATCTCGCGAAAGTCGCTGAGGGCGATGCCGTCGATGGTCCCGGTCCTGCTGGGCACGCCGGCCGCGCCGGAGTCCTGCTGCGAGCCGTACACCCGGTAGGGAAAGCTGTTGTCGGTGCTCACGTGATAGAACTGGCCGGTGGGCTGGTTGTACCAGGAGCTCCAGGTTTTTCCGCCGTTCACCGATACCACCGCTCCCTGGTCCACGCCGAGAATGCGGCGCTGGGGATCGCGGGGATCGATCCACAACGAATGATAATCGTCGCCGCCGGGCGCGCCCTTGACGGGGACAAAGGTCTTCCCGCCATCGGCAGAGCGATACAGATTCACGTTGCAGGAGTAGACGACGTCGGGATCCTTCGGCTCGATGGTGATGCCGCCGAAATACCAGCCGCGACTCCAGATGCGTGAGTCGCTGCTGGTGCGGGTCCAGTTCGCGCCGCCGTCGTCAGAGCGAACCATCCCGCCCTCCGGTGCGTCGACGATCGCGTACACGCGCTGCGCGTTGCCGGCGGCGACCGCCAGGCCGATCCTGCCCGGCTTCTCCGGAAAGCCATGGCCGCGGATCTCGCTCCAGGTCTCACCGCCGTCGGTGGACCTGAACAGACCACTCCCAGCGCCGTTGGATGGCGGATAAATGCTCCAGGGGGTTCTGCGCGTCTGCCACAACGCTGCGTAGATGGTTTTGGGATCGGCAGGGTCCCAGGCCAGATCGACGGCCCCCGTGTTGTCGTCGCGTCCCAGAACCTTCTTCCAGGTCGCTCCGCCGTCCCGCGACCGGAACACTCCACGTTCGGCGTTGGGTCCGTAGGGATGGCCCAGCGCCGCCACAAGGACGACCTGCGGATCGGAAGGATCGACCAGGATGCGCGCGATCTGCTGCGAGTCGGTCAGTCCGATGTGGGCCCAGGTTCTGCCGCCATCGGCCGAACGGTACATGCCGTCGCCTTGCGCGATGTCGGAGCGCATGTCGGCTTCACCTGTTCCGACGTACAGAATCTGCGGATTCGACGGGGC
>JBKJQB010000244.1:0-4840 GCA_046594105.1 Thermoanaerobaculia bacterium | reverse complement strand
CGGCTTCCTGGTCTGCCCCCAAAAACTGGTCCAGGCATTTTGCCGGTAGCGGCGCCGTGGGAGCTGTGGGAAACGGCGGCGGTTGTTGGCCGGCGTTTTCCAAGTCCTGGGGGAAGGCGCGGACTCATCGCGGCTTTCCTCAGGACGACAGCTTCCACAGCGTTTTTGTCGCCCGCTAATCGGGCTCACTTCTGACTGGGCTCCGCAATCCCCCGGCTGGCGCCGGGGGCTACATTCTTGCGCCCGCTGACGCGGACTGATCACCGACAAATTTGAGGTTCTTGGAGCATCGCATGGCGGGGCGCATCACCGTATGGGTCTTCCGGGCCATACCGTCGCTCCTTCTTTCGGTAAACCGCCCCGTCATAATCCGTGGTCCAGTTTTCGGGGAGCAGACCATCCAGCCGGCGCTCACTGGGCGAACTCCCGCGGGCAGGATGCCCGCGGCACGGCCGGCAAGGATGCCGGCGCTACGAAAGTCGTTCCGGCCAGGCCACCTCGTCCGATTCATCGAAGAGGACGCTCCACCCGATGGACTGCACCAGCCCTTCATCGAACCAGAGGGTGATCCCAGCGGCAGGGAGTGCGAGCGGGCCAGGGCCAGCGGGGTCAGAATCCATCCACTCGGCCGGTCCGGCGTCAAGCCGCAGCAACAACCTCTCTGCCTCCCGTCGATCGAGTCCCACCAGAGGCTCGCCCTCGAGGATGATCTGCTTGCTGAAGGTCTCGCAGGAAACAAAGCGCAGACCCTGATCACCAGCGAAGCGGAATGCCGTGGCCAGTGCGTCGTAAACCCAGATCTCACTGCCCCCGTCGGCACCGCTGTGCAGGATTTCGGTACAGTCGCCGAGAATCGCGCGGACGTCCTGGCGGGAGGAGCCGAACCCGATTGCCGCGAAGCCGAAGCCGGGACCGATCTCGATGAAGTCCATGATGGTCGCGCCGATCAGAACGAGGACGCCGGCGCCGCGGAGTCCGCCCGCCGGAATCCAACGATCGATCCAAGAACGGCCAGCGCGGCAAGCATGATGGGCAGCTCCAGCGCCTGCCAGCAGGAATGGTGCGGGTCGTGGGCCTGCAGCAGCGCCAGGCGGGTCGTCCACGCTGCAGCGACCGCGGCCAGGCCAGCGAAGATCTGCAGTGCCAATTGCGCGGGACGTCCCTTCGGCCGTTCTAACCGCCAGAGCATCCACCAGGCGGCCAGCGTCGCGGCCGCCCAGATCGCATGCTGCACGATGAATTCGCTCTTCAGCCCCAGGTGCAGGGCAGAGACCGTGACGATCGAGAGCAGAAAGGCGGGGGCGTTCAGTGCGATCAGAGCCCACGTGGCAAATTCGTGGAGAGAGGCCTGGCCGCCGGAGGCGCGGAGATACCACTCATCCGCTGCGACGCCCCACCAGCCCAGCATGAGGATGGCCATGGCATTGGCGACGGCAACAGCGTTGCGAAGAATCGGTTGAGCGCGGTCGCGCATGAGTTGCTGGTGTGATTCAGGAAACGACGGTGATGAGTTGAGAGCCGGTCCGACTGAGAGGTCGTTTCGTACTGAATGCCTCAGGGGGCTCTGTGGTGCGACGAAAACAGGGTGAGTCCGGAGAAACGGCGATGGTGGTTTGCCGGCGCAGAGATCCGGAAACCGTTGGGGGCTACGAGGTTGCGATGTCGGTCGGAAGACCGACGATGGTCTGCTCCTCGAACTCTGACTCGTCCGAGGGACCTTCGGTCTTTCGCTGCGCGCGCTTTTCGGCTTTCACCTGCTGGCGTTCGCGCTTGGCCTGCTCTCTCTGACGCTTGGTGAACGATACTTGCGGTCTACCCAATCATGACCTCCTCAACCGGAAACCCCTGCAGTCAACCGTTCGTCGCCGACAGGCCCGTGCGGATGTTCCAAACTACCACACGATGCAAGGAAAACGGGCACTTCCGGAGGCTGGTGCACTGCGAGATTGCCAACTGAAAAAAAAGGAGGGCAGGATCGCTCCTGCCCTCCGGAAAAGACAATCGATCTCGGTCGAAATCAGGCCACAGTGACGTTGGCAGCCTGCAGGCCCTTCGGCCCACGAACCACGTCGAATTCCACCGCGGCGCCTTCCGGCAGCGACTTGAAGCCGTTACCCTGAATGGCCGAGAAATGGACGAAGACGTCTTCGCCATTCTCGCTGGTGATGAAGCCGAACCCCTTGGCGTCATTGAACCACTTCACGTTTCCAGATGTTCTCATTGTGAATCTCCTATTTTACCTATCTGTGCTGCCGTCGGAGATTCAAAACTTTGTTCATCGTCTCGGAAGGGCAAATCACTTGGTGATGGGCGCAACCTTCGCTCCGGTGCAGGAATTCCGCTCGGTTTCGCTGTCCAACGGAATGAGGAAGGGCTCGTGGCAAGGCTCGCATCAGCCCGCGAGCGCCGTTCCTGCCCGCTCCGCGTTTCGCATCAGCGCCTGATGGCTCTCGCTTATGCTGAGGCGCAATGAGCTCTCCAGCCAGAACCTTCGCCCCCATCCGGTCGGCCCAATCGTGGATCGAGCGCCTGGCCCGGCTGGGCTACGCCTCCAAGGGACTGGTCTATCTGATCATGGGCGCCCTGACGGCGGCTGCCGGCATTGGCGAGAGGCATGGGAAGAGCCTCGATCGGAAGAGCGCGATCGACTTCATCGCCTCGATGCCCCTCGGCCGGATGCTGCTCGTGCTGATGTCCCTGGGCCTGCTCGGTTACGCGCTGTGGCGGGTGATCAGCGGTTTTGCCGACTCCGATGACCGCGGAACGGACCTCAAGGGCCTGCTGCTGCGGGCTGGAAGCATCCTCCGTGGCCTGTTCTATGCCGCCTTCGCCATCGGGCTCCTGCGTTTCGGGCTGCATCAGAGCGGCAGCGGCCGAAGCAGCGACACCACCAGCCGCCACTGGGCCTCCCGCGCCATGGACCATCCCTACGGTCGGCTGCTGATCGCCACCGTGGGTCTGTCGCTCATCGGGTATGGGATCGCCCAACTCGTGCGGGCCCTGCGAGGCAAACTGGACCGTCATCTTCAGTGGAGCGGGGTGACCCCAGCCACCCATGCAATGCTGGTGCGGGTCTGCTGCTTCGGCATCGCCGCCCGCGCTCTGGTCTTCGGAATGATCGGTCTCTCCCTGGCGCGGGCGGCATTCCGCCGTGACCCCGCGGCAGCCCACGGGACCTCCGGCGCGTTCCGGGAGCTCGAAGCCCTGCCGTTCGGAGGCTGGCTGCTGACCGCAGCCGGGCTCGGCTTCGTCGCGTATGGCGTCTACGCCTTGATCAATGCACGTTTTCGGAGCATTCGAGCCAGCTAATCCAGCGGCCGGGCTCGCCTGTGGCCAAATTCTTGCTGGCACTACCGTCGAGGAGATCAACACACATGAGAACAACGGCAATATTCGGATCCGCGCTTCTAATGGTCACCGCGATGGCTTGCTCGCAAAAGACCGAGACCAACTCCACGATCGGTGAGACGGGCACGGTCCAGAGCAGCACCACAACCATCACCACCCCCACCGTCGACACGGCAGCGACGGCCGCTGCAGTACAAAACGTTCAGGACGCAGCGCACAACACCGGCACCGCCATCAACGATGCCGCTCAAAAGACCGCGACTGCGCTGCATGAGGCGGGTCACGACGTCGCCAAAGCGGGTCGCGGAGCGGCGAATGCCACCGGAACGGCGTTGGAAAAGGCAGGGAAGTCGATTCAGCGCCACGCCAAGCCAGGCGACCAACACTAACCAGACTTTTATCTTCCACAAGTCGCTCTCCTCGCCTCTGCGCGAGGAGAGCGATTGTCCTTTTGGCCTGCATCCCATTGACTCCGCGCCCCAGGAATCTGGGAGGCCAATCGGAAGCATTCCTGTCATTCACTCCGAACGGGCCCGTTCCTTGCCTCACCCCTCGCTGAACTGTGTCCCTTCTCCGGCGAAAGAAACGGGTTCTTCTCCTCGACGATGACCCGTCGATGCAGAGGCTGGTTGCGAAAATCCTCAAGGATGAAGGGTATCGCGTGGACGTCTTCCTGACCGGACGGGAGGCAATCGCCGCAGCCGCCCGCGACGAGTATCACGTCCTCCTGCTCGATCTGATGATGCCGCATGAGGGAGGAATGACGGTGATCAGACATCTGCGGGAGAACAACCCACTCCTTCTGACGCGCGCCGTCCTTTTCACCGGCACCTCCGCAGCGGTGATCGAGTCCATGGCCGCTGACGTGCGCATGGTGCTGCAGAAACCATTCGAGCCGGCGCAGCTGATCCAGATCGTGCTCGACGTCAGCAGTCAGTAATGCGCCACTTCCGCATCCTGACCGAGCCTCTGGCCATCGTGCGCCTGGAGCCGGCCTCGCCGCAGCCCTCATGGCCGTCTGGCCCCTTCGTTTCCGTGACCAGAACCGAGTCGGAGCTGTCCATCGTCTGCGACCAGAGCGCCGTGCCGCAGTCGCTCGTCGCGGAACGAGGCTGGCGCGGCCTGCAACTGGAAGGGACCTTCGACCTCGACCAGACTGGCATCGCTGCCGGCTTCACCAGTGTGCTGGCGGCAGCGGAGATTGCGGTCTTTGTCATCGCCACGCACGACACCGACTACATTCTCGTCCGGGAATCGAGACTGCCGGCGGCGGTGGACGCGTTGCGAAAGGCCGGCTACGGAATCCGCGACGAGCCGGCCGGCAACGATTTTTCGTCGCGATGATGGGTTAGCCCGCATTTCTCACACCCGTCCGTCGCGAGGGCGCGCAGAGTGGCTCGGATGCGAGGCGCGCGAAGGAAGCGCGACGACGGCGTACTTGACGGTACGTCGAGGAGCGATTCCGAGCGCAACGAAGCAGACGAGCCACTTT
>JBKJQB010000214.1:0-3683 GCA_046594105.1 Thermoanaerobaculia bacterium | reverse complement strand
ATGGCGTGACCACGGTTCGCGAGCCGGGATGCGGCAATGGTCCCGACTGGTGCCTGCACGAGCGCGATCGCAGTGCCAAGAATGAGATCGTCGCGCCGCGCCTCTTTCCGTACATCTTCACCGGCGACAAGCAGTGGGATGGCGGGGCCATCGACACTCCCGAACAGGCCCGGAAGTTCGCTCAGTTCGTATCGAAGAAGGGTGCGGATGGAATCAAGATCCTCGGGCCGGCCCCGCTGTTCGCGCCCGAGGTCATGGCTGCCCTGCTGGACGAAGCGAACAAGCTGCACCTGGGCACCACCACGCATCTGGCGCAGCTGGGGGTGGCCCAGACCAACATCGTGCAGGCGGCGCGGATGGGGCTGCGCGGCATGGAGCACTGGTACGGACTCCCGGAGTCGCTCTTCACCGATCGCACCATTCAGGACTACCCGCGGACCTACAACTATAGCGATGAGCAGGATCGTTTCGGTAACGCCGGCAGGCTGTGGAAGCAGGCGGCCCCTCCGGGAAGTGAGAAGTGGAACGCGGTGATCGACGAGCTGGTGAAATTGCGCTTCAACATCGATCCGACCCTGACCATCTACGAAGCCAGCCGCGATCTGATGCGGGCCATGCGCGCGGAGTGGCACGATCGCTACACACTTCCTTCGCTCTGGCGTTTCTACCAGCCCAGCCGTGCCGCGCATGGGTCGTACTGGTTCAACTGGACCACCGCGGACGAGATCGAGTGGAAGAACAACTACCGGATCTGGATGCAGTTCCTGAACGACTACAAGAATCGCGGCGGCCACGTGACCACCGGCTCCGACTCCGGATACATCTTCAAGCTCTACGGCTTCGACTACATCCGGGAGCTGGAGCTGCTGCAGGAAGCAGGCTTCCATCCGCTGGAAGTGGTGCGCTCCGCGACGATGTGGGGCGCGGAGGCCATCTACGCACCGAAAGGCACGCGTCCCGACTTCGGCGTAATCCGCGCCGGCTATCTGGCAGATCTGGTTCTGGTGGACCAGAACCCCATCGAGAATTTGAAAGTGCTGTACGGCACGGGCTGGATCCGGGTGAACGACGCCACCGGCGCGGCGGAGCGCGTGGGCGGGATCAACTATGTGATGAAGGACGGCATCCTCTACGACGCAAAGAAACTGCTGCAGGATGTCGAAGGGATGGTGCGGGAAAAGAAGTCGGGCGAGACGAAGACGACCGCGGGCATCCGGCCGTCATCCTGAACGAGAGCGATTGACGGGGCTGCGAGGAAAGACGAAGCGTTCCCCGTCAACTCACGGAGTCGGGTAGAGGAGGTACTTTGACCGCCGCGCGCCGAACGCCGCTTCATCGGCGCTCCAGATGGACACGATCTCCGCGAGTGGCTTTCCGGCTCGGATGGCCTCCAGAGTTCGCGGATCGCGCAGCAGCGTGGCGCACTTGTCCAGCGCGAAGTCGGCTGGATAACGCTTCTGAAGGGCCGTGGCGATGGCCACGCCGGTCCTGACCGGACGGAAGGTCTTGCGATCGGTCAGGGTGAATCGCAATCCATGACAGGCCTTGCCTTCGAAGATGCTGGCGGTGGGAGTGAAGTGGGTGGGCTCGAAGCGAATCCCGGGCAGGTTGATTGCGGTCAGATCCGCTGCCAGAACGTCCGCATCGATATACGGCGCGCCGATCACCTCGAAGGGTGTGGCCGTTCCCCGACCCACCGACACGGCGCGCTCCACAATTCCGATTCCGGGATACAGCGCCGCCTCGGTGAGGCTGCGCATGTTCGGGGAGGTATTGATCCAGGGAAGACCAGCTTCGTCCTGCCACTGATCGCGTTTCCACCGCTGCACCTCGATGACCTGGAGATCGACGTCGATGGAACGCTCCTCCCGATACATCTTCGCCAGCTCTCCCACCGTCATTCCATGGCGGATGGGGATGGGATGCCAGGCCACGAAGTCCCCTTGGCCCTGCAGCAGCGGTCCCTCGAAGGCCGTGCCTCCGATCGGATTGACGCGGTCCAGGACGATGAACTTGACCTTCGCCGCCGCCGCTCCCTCCATGGCCATACCCAGCGTGGAGATGTAGGTGTAATAGCGCGTCCCGATGTCCTGGATGTCAAAGACCAGCGCGTCGAGGCCGGCCAGTTGCTCTGCCTTCGGTTTGCGATTCTCACCATAGAGGCTGTAGACCGGCAGACCGCTGATCGGGTCGGTGGAGTCGGAGACCTTCGCATCCATCGCCCCGCGGATTCCGTGCTCCGGGCTGAACAGGGCCACCAGCGTCACGCCGGGCGCGCTCCGCAGCAGGTCCATGGTCGGATTGCCGGCGCGGTCGATCCCGGTGTGGTTGGTGATCAGTCCGACGCGCATCCCTTTCAACGGAGCGTAGCGCTTCGCCGCCAGGGCATCGATGCCGTTGTTCGTGTCTCCCGTCCCGGAGGTCAGACCGACCCGTCCGCCCGTGCGCATGGGCATGGACCCGGTTGCCTGCGCGAAGTCGAAATTGCGGATGGACTGAGCGGCCAGCGTTCCCAGCGCGGTCTGCAGGGCCAGGACATTGCCCTTGCCATCCGGATGCACCCGGTTGGAGAGAAATACATAGAACGTCTTGGAGGCCGGATCGATCCAGAAAAAGCCGCCTGTGAAGCCGGTATGACCGTACGAGCCGAGGGGGAACAGGCCGCCCCGCGGACGGCTGAAGCTGGAGTCGAGATCGAAGCCGCCGGCCCGCCGCACGGCCACCCCGGGGGGCGATTGGACGGTAGTCATCTTGTTGACGATCTCCGGCCGGAGGATCGGACCGCCCCCCGCGAGCAACGCGCGCGCGTAACGCGACAGGTCGGCCACCGTGGTGAAGAGACCGGCGTGACCGGCCACGCCTCCCATCCTTCTCGCGGTGGGATCGTGGACTTCGCCGCGAAGCATGCGGCCGGCGGTGTTCTCGGTCGGCGCGATGCGCGCGACGTCGTCCGTCGCCTCGTTCCGCTCGTTCCGGTCGTTCCGCTCAAGGGCCTGGGGAACCGTGGCCCCATCCGCCTCCGGAACTTCGCGCGGACGGAAGCCGGTGTCCTTCATGCCCAGCGGCTGGAAGACTTCCTTCTGCGCAAACGCATCGAGCCGCATTCCGGAGACGCGACGGACGATCTCACCCAGCAGTTCAAAGTTGATGTCGCTGTATCGGAAGATGATCCCCGGCCGGTTGGTAGGCTCCTCGGCGATGACCATGGCCATCGCTGTCTGCGGGCCACTCCAGGGTTTCACCAGGTCGATGTCCGGACGGAGCGCCGAGGTATGTGTCAACAGATGGCGAACGGTGATCTCGTCGCGCCAGCCGCCATGAAACTCCGGGATGTAGCGGCTGACCGGCGCATCGAGGTCGACTTTGCCCCGCTGGATCAGGACCCAGATGGACGGCGTAGTGGCCACTACTTTGGTGATCGACGCCGCATCGAAGATGGTGTCGGCGGTCATGGCCTCCGAGGAAGGCAGGATCGCCCGGCGTCCGTATGCCTTCTGGTAGACCGCGCCGTTCCGCCCGAGGTAAAACACCCCTCCGGGGATCTTCTGCTGCGCGATGGCAGCCTCGATGGTTCGATCGATTTCACGGAGCCGATCGGGATCGAAACCAGTCGTCGAAGAGCCCATCGAGCTGCAGGAAAGCGCGAAGAGAAGAGGCAAAGCGAGTCGGCGCATGTGTGGGGC
>JBKJQB010000252.1:0-11574 GCA_046594105.1 Thermoanaerobaculia bacterium | reverse complement strand
GGCCGAGGTCGGCGATGGCGCGGAAGTCGCTGCCGGTGACCTGAACTTGAAGATTGGACCGGAGAGCGGCGACTTTCGTCTCCACCGACACGCGATCGCTGAGGAAGTAATTGATCCCAACACCGACCCCTCCCGCGTTGTCGAATCGGGGATCAAACCGCGTGGTGTTGGGCGTGAACGACTCGTTCTTCCCGGTGCGATGGCCGCCTTCCACATCAACAATCAGGTCCTTACGGTGCTGCGCCATCAGCGGGGTTGCCAGAAGGAGCAGCGGCAGGAGGACGACGGTTAGCTTTCTCATGACCATTCGTTCACAGCAAAAAAGGTGCGCCATCCCTTTCTGTCGGAATCGCCCGGCTGCCACTCCTCGTTCGAACAGGCTGAAAGGAAGTGCTCACCATGTTGAAGCGACTGCTTTCCGCTGCTCTTCTCCTGGCCTCCCCCCTTCTGGCCCAGCCCGCTCCGGAACCGGTCACGGCGAAGGTCGATGTCAACGTCGTTCTCCTCGATGCCATCGTCACCGACGCCCGCGGAAACCAGATTCTTGGCCTCGGTCCCGATGACTTCATCGTGCGCGAGAAGGGCGTCGTGCAACATGTTGATTCCGCCGACTACTTCACCAATCGCCGACTCCTGAGCGGAAGGGAAGAGGACGCCGCCTTTCCGGTGGAGAGAGTCCATGAGGCGCGCTATGTGGTCTTCTTCTTCGACAAGCCGAATTCAAACGAGGTCACCGGCGAGCTCATGCAGGCCCGCCGGGAACTGGGCCGGTTTCTCGATCAATCCATGGCGCCGAACGATCGCATCGCCGTCGTGGGCCATGACGTGCGGCTCAAGGTCTACAGCGACTTCACCTCGGACAAGACGGAGCTCCGTCGCGCACTGTCCGAGGCCACCTCGTTCAGCCGCGGCAAGATGCGGTCCTCGGATGGCTCGGCAACCGGACCGTCGATCCTTCGCAGCGTCGATGTCGACCGCATGATCAACCACACCGGGACGGTGTTCGAAGCTCTCCAGACGCTGGGCGATGCGCTGCGAACCATCAAGGCAAGGAAGGATCTGGTGCTGTTCTCCGCAGGCATCGTCGCTCCCGATGAAGACATCCGCGGAGGGATGGTTCTCAATCGCAGCAGGTACTACGCGCCGGCAACCAACGCGCTCAATCGCGCCAACGTGGCCGTCTACGCCATCACGCTGCAAGGCTACGAAGTCCCTCAGTACGTGATCCAGAACCTGGCCAGCCTGGCCGCCGACACCAACGGCGAGTTCTTTCACTACCACACCAGCTTCACCACTCCGCTGCGAAAGATCGAGAAAAACAGCGGCGGCTACTACCTGCTGAGCTACCGACCGGCCAGCCGTGAAGGTAAGGGGTTCCAGAAGGTCGACGTGTCGCTCAAGAATCGGGAGTTCCGAGTCAAAGCCAGAGCGGGCTACGCGTTCAACGAGTAATCGGAGCGGACGAGTAGAGCTGCGACTTAAGCAACAGATGGTCGTGTCCGCGTTCGGGGTATCGGACGCCATCCGAATTTTTATTCAAGCCGGACGCGATCTCCCGGCGCGAGCTGTCCGAGCTTCCACAGATCCTCGCTCACCACCGTCGCCGGCTGCAGGTAGCCTCCGGTCACCGGATGATCAGGGCCCATGGCCATCAGGCTGCCGTCGGGGTGCCACTGCAGTGTTCCGAATTGCACCCCGCACGACGGAAGATCGGTGGGAAGGGTGACTGGCGAAAAGGTCAGCGGCGTCAGGCGGATTCCGATGCGGTTCAGTTGCGGGCTGACCTCCCAGTCCCGCGGCAAAGGGGGCGCTTGATGAGGGCCGGGAAGGATGCGAAGGGTCAGACGGTCCTGGTGTGAGTCGATTCCGGAAGAAGCGTCCCCACCGCCGGCGACTTCGATCGGCTGGATTGCCGAGCCTAAATGGTCGCCAGTACGAATGCGCCGAGGACCCTCAGCGAAGCGCTCGCGAGGATCGCGGAATCCGCCTTCGATGGCCAGGTAGCCGCGCAGACCGCCCCGGATGCGGCCGGCGTCGAACACATCACCCGCTTCGATCCGCCGGCCTTCGACCTCGCCTGCTCGGCTGCACCAGCCGATCGCACAGGGACGCAGGAATCGGAGGCGGGGCGCGACGAGGACGCATTCCAGAGCGGCAGCGAATGGTGGATTGCCGGCCGCCTGGTTGGCTCGCATCATGGCCATCTCGTCGAATGGACCGCCGGGCGGAATTCCGTACTGCGCGCGGGACCAGTCGCGAGGCCCGACCACGAACGTGAGCTGGCCGGGCGAGAGAACCTCCGCGATCGAATCCGCCGCTTCTTCGTTCAGGCCGATCCTGGTGGTGGGTACCGGCGCGATTTCGTCGTCCGAAGGGACGATCCGAATCGTATCGCCCGGAGCGATGAGGTTTGGCAGATCGCGAGCAGGATCCCAGAGCGTTTCGCTCGTCCGTCCCAGTACGTTCCACCCGCCGGGCGAATCGAGGGGATAGAAGCCGGCCATCGATCCGGCGATGGCGAAACTGCCACCAGGGACGAGATTGCGCGAGGTCGGACGGCGGGGCAGCGACCAATGGTCTGGCCAACCCTCCAGGTAGGCGAATCCGGCTCGGAATCCGAGGTAGCGCGCGCTCAGTGAGATGTTCTGCAACTCCGCGAGAAACGCCGTTCGGGTCAGACCGATCCGGCGGAGGAGCAGATCGAGATCGAAGTAGTGCTGCGCAGCGAAGTTGACGCCGATGACGTGTTGCGCGCGGGTCATCGTCATCGGAGTGGCGGTTGCCAGAGCATCCTCCACGGCCGCTGATCGTTTGGAGTCCGCGTGCGCGAACACCACCAGCAGCGACTGTTGGCCGGGAATGCACGCGATCACACCGTCCACTCGCTGCACAGCGGATGCGGCCGCATGCAGCGCTTCTACGGTGACCTTTCCGAGCTCGACCAGCAGCGCGCGATCGCCCGCATTCACAATTTCCGCGTTCATCCGCGGTGATGGTAACGTCTCGCGCCAAGATGAAAAACCGATCAGGTGGCACACAGAGAGAACTCCTCGCGCGGATCGCCGAGGAAGCCATGCTCGACAAAGGGCTGGCTTCCGATTTTTCGCCGGAGGCGGAGCAGCAGCTGGAAGGGATCAGGAGTCCAGCGGCCACGGATCCTTCGCTCAAGGATCTGCGAAAACTCCTGTGGTGCTCCATCGACAACGACGACTCGCGCGATCTCGATCAGCTCACGGTTGCCGAAGACCTCGGCGGCGGCAAGGTGCGCCTGATGGTCGCCGTGGCCGACGTCGATGCTCTGGTGAAAAAGGGAACGCCCATCGATGAGCACGCGCAGCAGAACACCACCTCCGTGTACACCGCAGCGCGAATCTTCCCCATGCTTCCGGAGAAGCTCTCCACCGACCTGACGTCCCTCAACGAGGGGCAGGACCGCGTGGCGCTGGTCATGGACATGACCGTGGGGCCCGATGGATCGGTCGGTCAGAGCGAGGTGTATCGCGCGCTGGTGAACAGCAAGGCCAAGCTGGCGTACAACGCCGTAGGAATGTGGCTGGAAGGACACAGCGACGCGCCGGCAAAAGTCACCGCGGTGGCCGGGCTGACCGAGAATCTGAAGCTGCAGGACAGGACGGCGGACAAGATGCGCGAGCTTCGCCACGAGCATGGCGCACTGGACCTGGAGACCATCGAAGCCAAGGCGGTCTTCAGCGGTGACAACATCGTCGATCTCAACCAGGAAGCGCGCAACAACGCGAAGAACCTGATCGAGGACTCCATGGTCGGCGCGAACGGCGTCACCGCGCGCTACCTCGAGTCGAAGGGCCTGCCCAGCCTGCGTCGAGTGGTCCGGTCGCCGGAGCGCTGGGATCGCATCGAAGCGATCGCCAGGGAATTGGGCGACAACCTACCGACCGAGCCTGACTCCAAAGCGCTGGAAGAGTTTCTGGTGCGGCGCCGGAAGGCAGATCCTCTGCGATTCCCCGACCTCTCACTCTCCATCGTCAAAGCGATGGGAGCAGGAGAGTACGTGGTGGAGCAGGCCGGTGCGGTGCACATCGGGCACTTCGGCCTGGCCGTCCGCGACTACTCCCATTCCACAGCACCGAATCGACGCTTTCCCGATCTGATCACCCATCGGCTGGTGAAGGCCGCGCTGGCCGGCGAGACGCCGCCCTACACCATCGACGAGCTGCGAATTCTCGCCCAACACTGCACGGAAGCGGAGGACGCCGCGAACAAGGTGGAGCGCCAGGTTCGCAAGTCTGCCGCGGCCCTGCTGCTCGAGCCGCGGGTCGGCGATCGCTTCGATGGTGTGGTTACCGGCGCGTCGGACAAAGGCACCTGGGTCCGGATCTTCCGCCCGCCGGTGGAAGGAAAGGTCGTGCAGGGCTCCAAGGGCCTGGACATCGGGCAGAAGGTTCACGTCAAGCTGCTGTCGGTGGACGTCGACAAGGGATTCATCGACTTCGCGCGCACGGGGAAGTGATCGCCCACCGCAACCGCGAGGATGAAGATCGCCGGGCCGATCAGGTGCAGCAGCAGGCGGCTCGCCGATGCATGGATCAGGTCGTTCATGTGCCAGGACGTGGCCACGTAGACGGCGAGATAGACGCCCAGCATCATGGAGCCCCAAGCGGCCCCAGACCCGAGAGACGAGGGTGGTCGCACCGGCAATGCGCACCAGGAGGCGGCGGGCATCGGCTTGCTCCCGACTCATGCCGATCCGATTCCTCGCTCGATCGCTTCCACCACGCGGTTGTGCGCATCGAGACTGACGAACCGCGCGGTGTGCCCGAGGGTCTGCCCTTCGTGCAGCGCGACGTACACGGCCACGCTGATCTGCTGGCCCGCACGCAAATGAGTGCCGGCTCCGTGAAGGGAGATTTCGCCGCTGCCTTCCGGCGCCGCCTCGATCCAGGTCTCGAAACGCGTTCCGGTGATCGCTTCGACCACTTGAACCTTTTCGAATGCCAGCATCTCGGCGGCGCACAGCACGAACCCGTCCGCGCGGAGCCGGGCCGGACCCGCACTGTCCACGGAGGTAATGGTGGCGTTCTGGATGACGGAGCGGAGAAGTGTGCGCATGGAGACGATCGATGGAATGGATTATCCGTGTGATGCGCCGTCGCGGCCGCCTCCAAGGAGGCAACGCGGCCGGGAGGTCGTTTCATCAACGATCGATCCTCGCATTCGGAAGGGCGCGTCGGGCCACCCGGATGTTATCGATCAGCCGGGTCCGTCCAACGCGGATGGCGCCCACCAGCAGCAGGTCGCGATCAAAGTCCGTCGGGGGAAGAAACGTCAACGGGTCGACCAGGGCGAGGTAGTCGATCTCGACGCCCTCCGTGTTCGCCCCGATGCGGTGCATCACCTGCTCGATGGCGGCCACATCCTCCACTCCATGTTGCAGTGCGTCCTCACCCGCGCGCAGCGCACGATGAAGCACCGGCGCGAGCTTCCTCTCCTCGGCGGAGAGGTACGTGTTGCGCGAAGACATGGCCAGGTGATCGCTCTCCCGGATGGTCTCCCCGAAGGCCAGCCGCACCGGCACGTCGAGGTCGCGCACCATGCGCTCGATCACGGCGCACTGCTGCGCGTCCTTGCGCCCGAATATCGCGAGGTCGGGTTGGACGATGTGGAACAGCTTGAGCACGACCGTGGCCACGCCGTCGAAATGACCGGGCCGCCTTTCGCCCTCCAGCGGTGTGGCCACGGCGCCAACGGAAACCGAGGTGCTCGATCCGGGGGGATACATCGTGTCCACGGTGGGGAGGAAGAGAAGGTCGGTGTGCCGCTCCTCCAGCAGCGCGCGATCTCCCGCTTCGTTGCGTGGATAGCGGGTGAGGTCCTCCTTCGGTCCGAACTGCTTCGGATTGACGAAGATGGAGACCACCACAAAGTCCGCCCCTTCCTTCCGCGCCACGTCGATCAGCGCGAGATGGCCCTCGTGAAGGAAGCCCATGGTCGGCACGAAGCCGATCCGCTTGCCCTGTGCCCGTGCACTGGCTACGGAAGCGCGCGTGTCGTCGATGTTGTGAGTGAGACGCATCAAGTGCTGATATCGGCAGTGCCGCGCTTTGGAGGGGTTCCGCACCCGGAGGACAACGGTGCCCAGAGCAGCTCAGGCCTTCTGCGCGCGAAGCGCCGAAACTCCCCGCAGAAGGCCGGACACGCTCAAGTCTTCGTCTAACTCCGGCCAGTGGATGTACTCACCATCGCCGATCAGTCGGAACGAGCTTCGCTGTTCAGATGACGCATCGAGCAGACTGGGAAACCAGACCAGGGGCACGGACAGTTTCCGTCCATCGACCAGTTCCACGATCAGTTCATCGTCAGTGGCCACGACATGACTTGCCCGGGCGGGGGCCTCAACGGCGGAGGAACTCATTCCATGCCTCCATGATCTCGGAATGGTACTCCTGGACGGTCCGATGCATCTTTCGGAGTTCGTGAGCTGCAAATCGCGACGACTTTGCCAAAGAAATCGGATCGAGCCAGAACTTTGCGACCATTCCTTCCCGCTGGATGTGAATGTGTGGCGGCTCCTCGCGGTCGTTGCTCGTGAAAAAGAAGCGGTACGGTCCAATGTCTCGGAACTTCACTACCTCGATTCTCTCACGCGGTCCGTCCCCCGCATCGGGAAGAAATGGCGGATTACTTCCTACTTCTTCGGCATCTCCACGACCACCGCACCTCCGCCGTACAGGCTGCGCAGCTCGTCGGCGTTGGTGGAGTGGAACGACTCGGTCGCTTCATCGGGGAAGGCGCCGGAGCGGACGTCCGCCAGGTAGTGCTCGATGGCCGACTTCATCTCTTCGCCCAGCGTGGCGTAGCGGCGCACGAACTTCGGGGTGTGGCCGTCGTAGAGGCCGAGGAGGTCGTGGAAGACCAGGACCTGACCGTCGCAGTGGGGGCCGGCGCCGATGCCGATGGTGGGTACGCTGACGCGCTCGGTGATCATCGCGGCCAGTTCCGACGGCACGCACTCCAGAACGATGGAGAAGCAGCCGGCGGCGTCGAGGGCAAGCGCCTCATCGATCAGGCGCCGTCCGTCCTCCACATTCTTGCCCTGGAGTTTGAAGCCGCCCAGCGGGTTGACCGACTGCGGCGTCAGGCCGATGTGGCCCATCACCGGGATTTCCGCATCGAGGATCGCTTCGATCGTCCGGATGCGCCCCGGCTTGCCCCCTTCGACTTTCACCGCGTGCGCTCCGGCCTGGATGAAGCGGCCGGCGTTGCGCACCGATTCCTCGATCGACACGTGGTACGAGAGATAGGGCATGTCGCCGACCACCAGCGCATGCGACGTTCCGCGGATCACGGCGCGGGTGTGATGGATCATGTCGTCGACGGTGACGCTCAGCGTATCGGGGTAACCCAGTACCACCATGCCGAGGGAGTCGCCGACCAGGATGATGTCGCTGCCGGCGGCGTCGGCGACCTTGCCGCTGGGGAAGTCGTAGGCGGTGATCATCCCGATGCGCGACGCCGACTTCATGGCGCGGATGGCGGGAACGGTCACTCGTTTCGGCTGGCTGGACATCGTGCTCCTCCTCGGATCGGGGAAGAGATGTCCGGTCTTGAGTTCACCGGAAAGGGATCGAGGCGAGCGCGGATGCGCTGTCGATCCGACCTCCGGCACTCAGACCTTCGATCCGTCCCGGTCCGTTGACTCAGGATCCAAGCGGTACGTAGTACTGCGTGCCCTTCTGTGCATTTCGAATCTGCTCGACGAGAGCCTCGAAATGTTCGGGCTTGTTGACGAAGTCGATCTCGTTCGTATTCACCACCAGCAATGGCGTCTCGTCATACCGGTAAAAGTAGTGCGAGTACGCTTCGCTGAGTTCCTGCAAGTATTGTGGCGAAATCGACTTCTCGTAAGCCCTGCCGCGCTTTTTGATGCGCCTGAGCAGTGTATCAAGGTTGGCCTGCAGGTAGATCACCAGGTCGGGACGGGGCACCGTCTCGTAGAGCAGCTCGTACATCCGGTTGTAGATCATGAGCTCGGAGTCGTCGAGCGTCATGTAGGCGAAGATCTTGTCCTTGGGGAAGGTGTAGTCGGCCAGGACCAGCTCGGTGAAGAGGTCGCGCTGGGCGATGGAGCGCTGCTGGTCATAGCGCGAGAGCAGGAAGAAGAGCTGGCAGCGGAAGGCCGCTCCGCGCTTGTCCTTGTAGAAGTCGTCGAGAAACGGATTGTCGACATCCTCGAGGACTTTGGTGCCGCGGAACTGTTTGGACAGCAGATTGACCAGTGAGGTTTTCCCGACACCGATCGGCCCTTCGATCGCAATGTGACGGAACGGCAGGGCGGACATGGATGGGGAAGGATAAACGATCGGACCGGGGAGTGGAGATCCGGCGCGGGCCGGCACGGCCGGCGGCGTTGGTTCGCGAAGCGTCCGCCTCAGTCGCGTTCAATCGGCCGCCTCCCAATCGAGTGTCCTTCTCCCCGCACACGGGGAGAAGGTCCGCGAAGCGGGGATGAGGGGTCCTGCTCTTCGTCGCGTGAGGCTCCCTCATCCGCCTTCGGCACCTTCTCCCCGTGCGCGGGGAGAAGGACTCTCGATGGGGGGAGGGCGCGCAAAGCCGCTGTTTTGCTATCGGTTTCTTAGAAGGCGATGAGGGCTGCGTTGCGCCCCAACGACCGCCCCGGCACCTCCGAACGTTTGTGATACAACCCGCCCCGATGCTTTCACTCGATGAATACCGGCTTTCCAACGGCCTCCGCGTCGTCCTCAACGAAGACCACTCCGCCCCCCTCGTCGCCGTCAACCTCTGGTACCACGTCGGCTCCAAGAACGAGCGGCCGGGCCGTACCGGGTTCGCTCATCTGTTCGAGCACATGCTGTTTTCCGGCTCGCAGAACGTCGGAAACAACGAGCATTTCCGCTACGTGCAGTCGGTCGGCGGCGTGCTGAATGGCACGACGTTCTTTGATCGCACGAATTACTTCGAGACGCTGCCCTCCAACTACCTCGCCCTCGGGCTCTGGCTGGAGTCCGATCGCATGGGCTTCTTCGTTCCCGCACTGACGCAGGAGAAACTCGACATCCAGCGCGAAGTGGTCAAGGAAGAGCGCCGGCAGCGATACGACAACGTCCCCTACGGCACCGCCTTCGAGCGTCTCCTGCACCTCGGGTTCGACGCCGATTACTCCTATCACTGGCCCACCATCGGCTCGATGGAAGACCTCGGCGCCGCATCTCTCGATGACATCCGCGAGTTCTTCACCACCTGGTACCGTCCCGACAATGCCGTGCTCACCGTAGTCGGCGACTTTGTGCCGTCCGAAGCGCGCGTCCTGATCGAGCAGTACTTCGCCGGCATCCCGGCCGGTGGCCCCTTCCCTCCGTTCGACCTGATCCGCAAACCGCTGGGGGGCGAACGCCGCGAAGTCTTTCCCTCGCCGGTACAACTCCCTCGCGTCTACCGCCTCTACCATCTGCCGAAAATGGGGCATCCCGACTGGATCGCCGCCGATCTGCTTTCCTCGGTTCTCTCCGGCGACAAGTCCAGCCGCCTGGACCGATCCCTGGTCATGGAACAGGAGATCGCCACCGACGTCGCGGCATACGTGCTGCCGACCGAAGCGACCGGCATGCTGATGCTGCAGGCCACCGCACGCGAAGAGATCCCCATCGAGCAGGTGGAGGCGGCCGTCGACGCGGAGATCGCCCGCATTGCCAGCGATGGCGTCAGCGAGGAGGAGATGGTGCGCGCGAAGACCCGGGCCGAAGTGGAGTACGCGCACCAGATCGAAAACTACGATTCCCGCGCCGACCTGATCGCCATGATGGCAACGTACTTCGGCGATCCGAAGCTGGTGCACTCCTGGCTCGACCCGTACCAGAAGACGACCGCCGCAGACGTGGCCCGTATCGCGGCGCAGTACCTCGTCCCCGACAATCGCGTGACCACGGTCTTCATGCCGGCCGGCGAGGCATCGTGACTGTGACCGTCGATCGCACTGTCGCTCCTCTTCCCGGGTCGCCGCGGCCGTACCGCTTTCCTGAAGTGACACGGGCCACGCTGAGCAATGGGTTGCGCGTGCTGGTGGCTGAGACTCACAACGCCCCGCTGGCCTCCGTGCGGACGCTGTTGCGATCGGGAGCCGATCACGATGAACCGCAGCTCGCCGGCCTGGCCTCGGTGACCGCAGACCTGCTGGATGAAGGCGCTGGAGATCGTGACGCCATCCGCTTTTCTGAGGATGTCGGCACGCTCGGAGCTTCCATCGGAGCCGGCGCAGACTGGGACGCCTCGTACATCTCGCTCGACGTTCTGAGCCGCAACTTCCGGCCGGCCTTCGAACTCTTTCACGACGTCAACGGCCGTCCGCTGCTGCCGTCCGCATCGCTGGAACGCATCCGCGGAGAGCGCCTGGCTGAGCTCATCCAGCAGCGTGACGAGCCGGCTTCCATCGCCGCCAAACGTTTCTCCCATCTGATTTACGGCCGCGGCGCGTACGGAAATACGATCGTCGGCAATCCGGAGTCGGTAGCGAAGATCAGCGTTGACGACGTTCGCAACTACTACCAGACCCACTACGCGCCCAACAATGCCTCCATCGTCATCTCCGGAGACATCGATACGAAAAAAGCGCTGGACGATGCCGAGCGGCTGTTCGGGTCGTGGAAGCGCAGCGAGGTTCCGGAGCGCCCCCAGGTCACGCCGCAGCAGTTTGAATCCAACCGCATCTATCTGATCGACCGGCCCACCGCGGTGCAATCGGAGATCCGCATCGGACACATCGGCGTGCCCCGCAGCTGCGAGGACTATTTCGCGCTGTCGGTCATGAATGCCCTGCTCGGAGGGCTCTTCAATTCGCGCATCAATCTCAACTTGCGCGAGGTGCACGGCTACACCTACGGCGCGCGCTCGATGTTCGCGTTCCGCCGGCAGACCGGCCCCTTTGTGGTCAGCGCACCGGTGCGCAACGAGGTCACGCGGGAATCAGTCAGCGAGGTCCTCGGGGAGTTGCGCCGCATCCGCACCGGCGACGTGGAAACCCGCGAGCTCGACGACACCAAAAACTACCTGATGGGCGTGTTCCCGGCGACCGTGCAGAGCGCCAGCGACATCGCCGGCCGGTTGCTGGACATGGAGCTCTACGACCTGCCGCACGACTACTTCGACCGCTACCGCGAAAACATCGGTGCAGTCGGGAAAGAGGACGTCGAGCGCGTGGCGAAAAAGTACATCGACCCCGATCGCGCCATCATCGTCGTGGTCGGCAGCGCCGCCCAGATCCGCGAGCCCCTGGGCACCCTCGGCTTCCCCATCCACGACATGGGCGTGGACGGCGAAGTGGCGTAGGCCGGCACGGCCGGCGGCGCTGGTTGCCCAAGGCTCCGCCAAAATCGCGCTCCGCGACGTTCTGCCGCGCTGAGAGGTGCGGAAGCTCCCCATCGAGAGTCCTTCTCCCCGCGCACGGGGAGAAGGTCCGCGAAGCGGGGATGAGATACTCCGTTGGCTGTCAAGGCTGAAGTGCTGTGGAAACCTCGGAAATCGCAGAAGGCGCGATTCCCGACGTTCCCACAGCACCCACCGCCGGAAACAGACGGCCGCCGT
>JBKJQB010000364.1:0-3692 GCA_046594105.1 Thermoanaerobaculia bacterium | reverse complement strand
GGAATCGAATCCTGCGGAGCGGGATCTCTCTCCAGCGTGCTGCAGCATTACGGCGAGCCGACCACCATGGCCGAATGGGATGCGACCCTCCCGAAAAGCCGAGGCGGCGTGCTGACGATCGATCTTCGGCTCGCCGCGCGGAGTCGCGAATTCCAGGCGGAGCTGGCAACAGGAACGCCGGAACTCGTGGAACGGGAAGTTCGGCAGGGGCATCCCGCGATCCTGATGCTGCAGGTCGTCGACTCGCCCGGCCGGCACTACGACTTCTTCCACTACATCGTGGTGGACGGCATCGATCCCGATCGGAAGCTCGTGCGCACGCAGTTCGGTGATGGCCAGGGGCGGTGGACGACGTTCTCCAGGTTGGAGAAAGCGTGGGCCGGGGGCGGTCACGCCGCGATCTTCATCCGCCCCCAGGATGGGACGTCGACAAGCCTGCGGGCGGGAGTGGCACTGGAGGAGGGGGGCAAGGTCGCCGAAGCGATCGCGACCTATCGCACGATCCTGACAGCCCATCCCGACTCGCTGCCCGCGTGGATCAACCTCGGAAACGCGCAGAGAAAACTCGGGCGATCCGAGGAGGCGGAGATCGCATTCCGCAGAGCGCTGACCATCGACCCTGCGTCCCGCGATGCGCTCAACAATCTGGCGTGGCTGCTCTTCGAAGAGAAGCGCTACCTGGAAGCGGAGCCGATCGCGCGGAGGGCCGTCGCGCAGCAGGGACCGGACTCCTACCTCGTGCTCGATACCCTGGCCCGGGTGCTGTCCGCGCGTGGTGCCTGTGACGAGGCCCAGAGCATTTTCCAGAAGGCGATCGACGGAGCTCCGGAGTCTCCGGCGTCAGCGCGGGACGATCTGCGCAAAGCGATGGAGCAATCCCGCAGCACCTGCAGGACGCATTCTTCATGACTCCCCAACACGCTGCCCCCGATGCGCAGGAACGCATCGCTGCGTCCACCGTCGCGTGATGCCCACTCGATTCTCCCGTCGCACAGAATCCCCGCAGACGCTCAACCTCCTTTCCCTGGCGCGAGAGCGACGGATTTCCAGCAGCGCGGGGCTGCTCGATCTCACCAATTCCAATCCAACCCAGGCAGGATTTCGCTATCCGCTTGAAGAGCTGTCCGACGTGATGGCTCGCGCGTCACGAGTCCGCTACGAACCAGAACCCTTCGGCATGCGATCGGCGCGGGACGCTGTGGCCGGCGAGCTGGGATGCCATGCGGACGACCTGGTGATCACAGCGTCGACCAGCGAGGCCTACTCCTATCTCTTCAAGCTGCTCTGCGATCCAGGCGATTCGGTGCTGACGCCGATCCCCTCCTATCCTCTGTTCGAGCACCTCGCCGCTCTGGAGTCCATCGAGCTCACGCACGTCCCCATGGAATTTCATCAACGATGGGAGATCGACGGTGCCCGCGTGGCGGAGGCGATGCATTCCACAACCCGGGCGATCATGCTGGTCAGCCCGAACAATCCCACCGGCTCGTACGTCACCCAGCAGGAGCAGGACGGGCTTGCGCGGGGCGGAGTTCCTCTGATCGCCGACGAGGTATTCCGCCTCTACGCCTTCGCCCGCGCTGCACCGACCCTCGCCCGCGACGACGTGCTGTGCTTCACGCTGGGGGGGCTGTCGAAGTCAGTGGGCCTGCCTCATTACAAGCTGGCCTGGATCCGAGTCAGCGGGCCATCGTCGGCGAAAGCGCAGGCCCTGGCGCGGCTGGAGCTCATTGCGGACAGCTTTTTGTCGGCTTCCACTCCGGTGCAGGCGGCGTTGCCGGAGCTGCTGGCCCTCGCTCCAGAAATCCGCGGACAAATCATGGATCGAGCCCGGAGCAATCTGCACACGCTGGAATCGGCGTTCTCCCCGACCTCCTCAGCGCGGGTATTGCCGGTTGAGGGAGGGTGGTCGGCGGTGGTCCGCATTCCGAATGTGCAGACCGACGAAGCGTTTGCGCTGCGTCTGCTGGAAGAGGATGGGGTGTTCGTGCAGCCTGGATATTTTTTCGATTTCCAGACGGAGGGATACCTGGTGATCTCGCTGCTGACCGATCCCGATATCCTCGCTCAGGGTGTCCGGGCCATCGCAGCGAAGATGCCGTAGGAACGGTAGAGTGCAGCGGTGAAAGAGCACTGGGCCCTCGATCCCTCCGTCACCTTCCTCAACCATGGATCCTTCGGCGCCACGCCGCGGGTCGTGCTGGCCAAGCAGACGGAGTATCGCCAGCGGATGGAGTGGGAACCGGTCAAGTTTCTGGTCCGGGAACTGGAGCCGCTGCTCGACGCCGCACGCCAGGTGGTCGCGGACTTTGTGGGTGCCGACGCAGCCGATCTGGCCTTCGTTCCGAATGCCACGGCCGGCGTCAACGCGGTGCTGCGTTCTCTCGACCTCGATCGTCACGACGAGCTGGTGGTCACCACTCATGAATACAACGCGTCGCGCAACACGCTCGACTTCGCAGCGGCCGTTGCTGGCGCGAAGGTCGTCGAGGTGGCGCTCCCTTTCCCCATCGACTCAGCAGAAACGGTGGTCGCCGCGGTCCTGGCCAGAGTGACCGAACGGACGCGACTTCTCCTGATCGATCATGTGACCAGCCAAACCGGGCTTGTGCTTCCGGTGGCGGAGCTGGTGGCTGCCATGAATGAGCGCGGGGTGACTACCCTGGTCGATGGAGCGCATGCACCGGGGATGCTCCCCCTCGACCTCCGCGGCCTCGCCGTCCCCTACTACACCGGCAACCTTCACAAGTGGGTCTGTGCTCCCAAGGGCGCGGCGTTTCTCTACGCACGCGGATCGCGGCGGCTGAGCGTGCGCCCCATTTCCATCAGTCACGGAGCCAATGCCGAGCGCACCGATCGCAGCCGCTTCCATCTGGAGTTCGACTGGACCGGCACCTTCGATCCCACCGCCTGGCTGGCCGTTCCCGAATCGATCCGCTTTCTGCAGTCGCTGGTGCCGGGCGGGTGGCCGGAAATCATGCAGCGCAACCGCCAGATGGCTCTCCGTGCGCGCGATCTCCTCTGTCGTACGCTGCTCATCGATCCGCCGGCACCCGATGACATGCTCGGATCGATGGCTGCCTTTCCGTTGCCCGACGGACAGGCTTCTCTGGCCCCATCGCTGTACGGCGATGCACTGCAGGAGGAGCTGTTCGACCGCTTCCAGATCGAAGTGCCGGTGGTCCCGTGGCCCCATCCTCCCAAACGGCTGCTGCGCATCTCCGCACAGCTCTACAACACGATCGAGGATTACGAGAGGCTGGCGGAGGCGCTCAGAGTCTTACTTTAGAGAGGCCGTCAAAGCAGACACGGCTGAGTCTCCTCATCCTGACCGCGAAGACGGCGGCGATACGCGCTAAAGCTAAACCGATCATTGGTCAATCACAGAGAATTCACTCACCCCCAGAGGCTGTAAAGAAATCCCCCAACCATCATCCTGAGCGGCGTGGGTGGCGGGCGGGAAGCGAAGGATCTGCAATCACGAGGATTTTGCTGGCGATCGTTGGGTCGGTGCAGATCCTTCGCCGTCTGCGCGGCTTCTAATGACACACCCCACGACGCCTCTCACGATCGAGTTCCTTCTGCCCGCCGCAGCGGGGAGAAGGTGGGCGAAGGCCGGATGAGATACTCCGTTGGCTGTCAAGGCTGAAGTGCTGTGGGAACGTCGGGAATCGCGCCTTCTGCGATTTCCG
>JBKJQB010000344.1:0-30130 GCA_046594105.1 Thermoanaerobaculia bacterium | reverse complement strand
TTGCCGGCCGGTCCGCCGGCTTCCAGCCGGCGCTGTTCGGCGAGATCCTGCGGGCAGGATGCCCGCGGACCGGCCGGCAGGATGCCGGCGCTCCGAAGGCAGCCCTTCACTCCTGCGAATCGACCAGTGCCAGAAACTCCTCTTCGGTCAACACGGGCACCTTGAGCGATCGCGCCTTCTCGAGTTTCGAGCCGGCAGCCTCACCGGCGACCAGGTACGAGGTTTTCGACGAGACAGCGTTTGACACTTTCCCGCCCTCACGTTCGATCAGTTTCTGGATCTCCTCGCGCGAGAACCTTGTCAGCGTTCCGGTGACCACCACCGTTTTGCCGGCCAGGCAGTCGCCGAGCGCTTCGGGCTGGAAGACGGGAGCCACTCCCAATTCCATCATCTTCAGGATGCGCCGCCGATTGGCTTCGACGGAGAAGTAAAAGGTGATGGACTCCGCCACTTTGGGGCCGATCTCCGGCACCTCGACCAGCTGTTCGGCCGTGGCTGACATCAACGCCTCGACCGATCGGAACCGCGCTGCCAGAAGCTTTGCCGCCCGCTCGCCCACCATGCGGATCCCGATGGCGAAGAGGAACCGGGCGAAGTCCTTGGTCTTCGATTTTTCCAGGCCCTGAATCAGCTTCTGCGCGGACAACTCCCCTTTACCAGGAAGAGCGGCGACCTTCGCCTCGTCGATCTCGTACAACGACGCAAAGTCGGTGATCAGCCCTTCGTTGAGCAGCAGCTTCACCGTCTCGTATCCGAGCCCCTCGATGTCCATGGCCTTGCGTGCGCCGAAGTGAACCAGCGATTCGCGGGCGATGGCCGGGCAGCCGGCATTCACGCAACGAATGGCCACCTCGCCATCGAACCGATGCAGCAACTGGCCACACTCCGGGCAATGCGTGGGGATGGCGAAGGGCTTCGTCTTTCTCGGCCGTTTCGCCGCCAGGACCTCCACGACCTTGGGGATGATGTCGCCACCCTTTTCCACCAGGATGCTGTCGCCCACACGGACATCCTTGCGGCCGACCTCATCGAAGTTGTGCAGGCTGGCGTTGGTGACGCGGGTCCCGCCGAGGAGCACCTGATCGAACACCGCCACCGGTGTGACTGCTCCGGTGCGGCCTACGTAAAGGTTGATGGCGCGGACGACCGTCTCCGCCGCTTCCGGCGGGTACTTGTAAGCGATGGCCCATCGAGGAGCCTTCGACGTCGTGCCCAGCTCCAGCTGTTTCTCGCGGCGGTTGACCTTGACGACGATTCCGTCGATTTCGAAAGGGAGGTCGTGGCGTCGTCCATGCCATTCGGCGATGAACGCCTCGACCTCTGCGATGTCGGCGAAGACTCCGCGCTGCGGGTTTAGCGGAAATCCGAGGTCTTCCAGCAACTCGTACCCCTCGGACTGCGAGGAGATCCGCAGATCGTCCGCCGCGACGAGGTGATACACGAACGCACTCAGCCGCCTTTGCGACGCGAGCTTCGGGTCCTTCTGACGAAGGGAGCCGGCAGCCGAGTTGCGCGGATTCGCTAACGGCTCAACGCCGCTCTCCTCCAGGGCCTCATTGAGCTTCAGGAAGTCGGACTTGGCGATGTAGATTTCACCGCGCACTTCCAGCCGCTGATGGCGGGCGTCGATCTTCAGCGGGAGCGAACGCACCGTGCGCACGTTGGGAGTGACGTCGTCCCCATGCACGCCGTCACCACGAGTGGCCGCCCGGGTCAGCGCTCCCTTTTCGTAAAGCAGGTCGATGGAGACCCCGTCGATTTTGAGCTCCGCTTCGTACTCCACGGATTCTTCACCCAATCCCTTTTTGACGCGCCCATCCCATTCCAGCAGCTCTTCCCGGCTGTATGCGTTCTCGATCGAAAGCATCGGCGGATCGTGAAGAACGGTGCGGAACTCATCGATGGCAGCGCCTCCCACACGCTGACTGGGCGAGTTGGGATCATGGAGCTCGGGATGCGCCGCCTCCAGTTCCTGCAGCCGGCGGAGCTTCTGGTCGAATTCGTAGTCGCTGATCTCCGGCTGCGCCTCGAGGTAGTAGAGCCGGTTGTGCCGCTCCAGCTCCGCACGCAGCGCTTCGATCTCCTGCTTCGCTTTCATCGGGGCGGTAGTGTACCGAGTTCCCGTGATCATTCGAGGGCCACTGCAGTGTGCGTTTCACACCCTCAAGACGACGGGAACGACGGCGCGGTGAGATAGCGGGATCGTTCCACGATTTTCTCCACGAACCCCATGGCCCGGAGGCGCTGGTCGAGGTGGGAGAGAAACTCCCGGCGCCCTCGGATCAGGTTCAGATTCAACGCCACGAACCGCATGCCCCGCCGGGTATCGTGGTAGACGATCAGGCGATCACCACCAATGGTCTGCTCGATCCCGCGCACCGCGGGCCACGGGATCGCGTGCGCGCGAAACGTATGCAGGGGGCGCAGGACGACATGCTCCGGTCGCAACTCGGCGACGATCCCTCGAGCTCCCAGCCAGACCTTCAGCCCTCCGATCCAGAGGGTCCCCAGATAGACCCAGACGAAGCGCTCACCGATCCAACCGAAGCGACTGCCAGGCCATTGATAGAGCGTCGCAACAATCGTCGCTGTGGCAGCCGCGGAGACCGCCACGATCGACAGTCCGGCACGGCGGACCCAGGGACGGAAGCGAAAGATCTCCTGGGCCGGAGCGTCGGTTCTCTGCGGGCCTCGAGTGTCAGGATCGATCATCAGCGGAACGAAGGCTATCCGATTCCCGCAGCCGGCACGGCCGGCGGCGGCGGTTCGCAAAGCGTCCGCCACCATTTTCGCCTCAGCCGCGTTCACTCGGGCGCCTTTGAAGGCAGATGACACCCGAGAGTCCTGCTTTCAGTCCCGTAGGGACGATTGAGCAGCTAGCCCAGCACTTCAGTGCTGGGTTGATCGTAAGCGAGAACGGCCAGTCCCGTAGGGACGATTGAGCGTCTCCCTGCGGGATGTCGCCGCTCCGCGGCTTTTCTCAGCATCGCGTCTTGAGTCCCAGCGCTGACGCGCTGGGCTACGGAGATTCCGCCGCTCCGCGGCTGCGACCGTTCGTGTTGGGTGCAGCTCCCAGTCCGTTTCTACCCATCAATCGCTGCGACTCGCGCAGTGCCACCGCTGCGAAAATCGTGGCGGACGCTTTGCGAACCAACGCCGCCGGCCGTGCCGGCCAGGCGAGGGTTGCTAGAATGCGCACGAACCGGAGTTTCTCTGGTTCAGCCCGGTACGGGTTTCGCATACTTATTTCGAGGCTTCTCTTACTTGACCACGGTCGGAAAACTCGACGGCGCAGGCCGGAAAATACTCGTCATCGACGACGACCAGGCCATCCGTGTCCTCTTGCAGGCCGTTCTCCGGCGGATGAATTTCGATGTGGAGCTGGCCGAGGATGGAGCCGCGGGGCTGGAGAAGGTCCAGAACGACGGAAACTTCGACCTCATCCTTCTCGACTTGATGATGCCTCGATTGAATGGTTACGAATTCATCGAAGAGATCGGGAAACGGTACAAGGAAAAGCGCCCCCACATGATCGTCTTCACCGCTGCTGGAAAACGCGGTCTTGAAAAGATCCCCGCGGACGCCATCTGCAACTCGATCCTCAAACCGTTCGACCTCGAGAAGTTCATCGACTTGGTCGGCAACTGCCTCGACGCCGCTCACCCGACGAACGAGGCGCCCTGACCCGTCGCTGCCGTTTCGGTGGATCTCCAGCCGCGCAATCATCCCTTCCCGGGGCCCAGCCTCCACTCAATCTGACGCAGCATTCCGAGGAGGATCCTGACCTCGCGCTCTTCAAGGTCCGCCCTGCCGGCGATCGACCGAAGATCGTCGTAGATGCGATCGGGATTGTCGCCATGCAGGAAGCCCACCTCGGCGAGCAGGGCCTGCGCCCGATCGTGCAGACGCTCCACCGACGCCGCCGCTGCCAGTTCCCGCGCCGCGGCGGCGGGCCGCCGCGAGGTCGATAACTCGTAGCAGAACACGCCGACCGACTGTGCCAGGTTCATGGTGGGATAGCCGGGATCCGTCGGAATGGAGGCGGCATGCGCACACTGCATGACTTCCTCGTGTTTGAGACCCTTGTCTTCCCGTCCGAAGACCAGTGCGAGCATTTGCGCTGGTTCCAGTGCCGTGAACTTCTCCGCCACTCCTGCAGGATCCAGCCCCGCCTGGTCCGTCCGCCCGCGCAGCGAGGTCGTGGCCACCGTCACGTGAGCGTCGGCCAGTGCCTGGGGAAGAGTCTCGCAGAACTGCGCCCGTCCGACGACGTCATCTGCTCCACTGGCCCACCAGGTCGCCAGTGGCTGCAACTCCGGATGCCGGCCGACGATCCAAAGCTCCCCAAAGCCGAAGTTTTTCATCACCCGCGCAGCAGCACCGACGTTTCCCGCTTCGCGCGGTTCGACGAGCACGATCCGCAGTCGTGGGGACGGGCTGGTCATGACGGACCCGTGTGCGAGGAGGCCAGCTCTCGCACCGCGTCGAGCATGGCGGCGGCGTGCGCGGCCGTGCTCCGCGGGTTGATGACGGTCACCCGCAACACGCGCGCTCCCTTCAACACGGTCGAAGTGATCCAGGCCCGGCCTGACCGGATGAGCGCCTCGCGCAGCTCCCCGTTTCGTGCGTCGAGCGATGGAGCGGGGATCCGCGACGCGGGGGGGCCGATGTAGCGGAAGCAGAAAATGTTGAAATCGGGAATGTGCATGGCCTCAAAATCATCCGAGGCCATCACCCGGTCGTAGAGGTCGCGGGTCACCGCGGTGACGGCGTCGAGGGATGACTGGAACGGCTTCGTCCCGCTGACCTGGAGGGTCAGCCACAGTTTCACGGCCTCGGCGCGCTTGGAGCACTGGATGGTCATCTCTCCGAGATTGTCACTGGCGCGATCGGCGTTAAAAAGGTAGGGAGCGTCGGCCTGAAAGGCACGGCGCAGCCATTGCCCGTCACGCACCAGGATCACGCCGAACGACAACGGCATCCAGAGCATCTTGTGCGGATCCCAGGCGAAGGAGTCCGCCTGATCCAGGCCGTTCACCAGCCCTCGCAATCGTTCGCTCAACAAAACGGACGCTCCATGGGCGGCGTCCACATGGAGCCAGACCTGATGGCTGCGGCAAATGGCGGCGATCGCGCTCAGGTCGTCGAAGGCGCCCGTCGCCGTCGAGCCCGCGGTGGCCACCACGGCCATCACCGATCGGTCGTCCTGCTGGCGAAGCTCGCCCAGAATCGATTCGAGCGCAGCGGGATCCATGCGATGGGATCCATCGGTGGGGACCTTGAGCACCTCACCTGGACCAATGCCCATGATGCTCGCGGCGCGGGCGATCGAGTAATGCGCGTCGGCGGAACAGAGCACCACGGCCCGCTTCGTGGTTCCCTCCGCGGTGGCCATCCAGCGCGCTCGTGCCGCGAGCAGGCCGGTGAGATTCGCCGCCGAGCCGCCGGAAACCGCGGTTCCCAGCGAGGCGTCCCCGTAACCGGCGCGACGGGCCAGCCATCGCGTCACCTCCTGCTCCACCAGCGTAGCCACAGGACTCATCTCCCACACTGCGGTGGACTGGTTGAGCGTGGAGATGACCAGGTCGGCGATCACCGCGGTGGGAAATGGAGGGCAGACCTGATGCCCCATGTAGGAGGGATGGTGCAGCTGAATCGCTCCCTGCGCCAGGAAGCGAATCTGCTCCATCGGATCTTTTCCTCCATCGCCGATGGTGACGCTCTCGCGCAATTCCGAAGCGTTACGCCAATCGACCACCGGTCGCGACTCGATCGTTTCCACATGATCGAACATCGCATCGACGACCTGATGGGCAATCCCTCGGTAGTATTGGTCGAAGAGCATGGGCCGCGGATTGTAGCCGGGATGAATTGCAGGGAGCGGTGGCGCAGGACATTTTCTGAAGTCAGGCCAGCCGGATCCCGCACCGCGCGACTGCACGCCGGATCAACGGGGGCCGGGTGAGAGCTGGAGCGATTCTCCGAGCTTTGCCACTTCCCGATGGCGGAAGCAATCGACACGATGGTCATTGACCATGCCGATCGCCTGCATGAACGAGTAGCAGACCGTCGGCCCGACGAAGCGGAAGCCCCGCCGCCGGAGCTCCCGGCTGAGCGCTGATGATTCTGCGGTCTCCGCCGGCACCGGTCGGGCGATCGACCATTCGTTCTGTCTCGGTCTGGATTGCCAGAGAAAGGCGGCGAAGGAGCCCGACTCCTTCTGCATTTGCAGCAGGGCCCTGGCGTTGGCGATGACCGACTCGATCTTGAGCCGGTTCCGCACGATGGCTGCATTCTTCATCAGGCGCTCCACTCGCTGTTGATCAAAGCGGGCCACCACGCGAGGCTCGAATTCTGCGAATGCCTCCCGATAGCCGCCGCGCTTCCGCAGGATCGTCATCCAGCTCAGACCGGCCTGCGCACCTTCCAGAGAAATCATTTCAAAGAGATGTCGCTCCTCGACCGCGGGAACTCCCCACTCCCAGTCGTGGTACTCCACCATCAGCGGGTCGGTCCCCGCCCACGGGCACCGTGTCCAGGCCGCAATGCCGGAATCACGGCTCATAGCGCCTTCCCACTGAGCCCCCGGATGGCCGGTCCCAAAGGCGATGGATCGTTCGGCTCTGCGAGCGCGGGCATGATCGGGTCTGTGACATCGCTTCCAATGAAGACCACTCTCACCCCGGTCCGAACGACAGAAACCTGACCAGCAACCCCAGATCCCGGGCATCGGTGCCCACGCCGATCGCTGCCGGGTTCAGAGTCCGGTCGATCGACAACTCCAGCAGGTTGGCGCCTCCAGGAGCCGGCGTCACGTCGTAGTCCCTCTCGTTCTTCTCCTGCGAAGCGGCGAAGCGATCGATCACCGTCCCATTCATGGTGATGGTGATGATGGGGTGCTGCGGCACAAGCTCAATGGGGACGCTGAACAGCAGGTGGAGGACAGAGGGGCCGGAACCGGGGGGCAGCCGGGTCACGGAATGAGCGGACATCCAGCGCCACTCGTCGCGGCCGGACCGCTCCCCCGGGTACCAGCCGGAAACGAACTGAGGCAGGGCCGTCAACGGCTGCAGGGCGACGTCGAAGTAGTGGCGGCGTGCGATGTTCCAGAGCCGGTCGTGTTGACGTCGATACACGGAGCCGGTCGGATGGGTCATGGCGATTTCGGAGACCAGCATGGGCCGCCGGCTTCCGATGGTCATGGGCATGGCTCGTTCGTCGAGCACTCCGACGAACGGAACGTTGGGAGCGAGCAGCTCGATGAACGGGGTCATGTCGCGCGCTGCGAAAAGCTGATCACGTCGTGGATCGACCTGCGCCCGCACCGCCTGACCAGCCAGGACCGTCGGAGAAACGACCTCGCGAACGACGGTCAACGCCGGGAGTGTCCAGATCAAAAATGAGGCCGCCAGAAGGCCGCCGATCCACACTTCGACACGCTGGCGCCCCCGGGCCAGACGCGCCGCACCGTCGGCCGCGAACATGGCGAACATCGGCGCATAGCCGATGGAGAACCGGCTGACGCTGTACCGATCGAGCATCAGCCAGGCCAGGATCGCAAACGGTCCGAACGTCAACGCGTTGTACAGCATCGACCGGTCCCTCTTGCGAACCGCACCGATCATGGAGACCACCACCAGCAGCGAGGTGGCCAAACTCAGCCCCGGTGATTCGTACTGCTTGACGAAAAACCTGCTCAGGAGCCGCCACAGCGAGGGGCGGCCGGCGCTGCGGAAGGAATCGACCTTGGAGATGTATTCGGCGTGCTCGCGGACTGCGTTGAGGTATCCCCCGTAGTTTCCGGTGACCAGGATCGCCGCACCGAACGCCGCTCCCACAGTGGCCACACCGATCAGCGCTGCAAAAATCACGTCGCGGAACGAACTGCGCGCGCGAATCCAGGTGGCCAGAATGCCCGGGAAGAGACCGATGAGAAAGTTTTGCGGCCGGATCCCCGAGGCCACGGCCAGAAGGAAGGACCCGATCAGGTACGCGTTCGCATCGCGGCATCCTCGAAAGAGAAACGCCACCGCGAAGACGACCACCACGACCGACGGCACATCGCTGAATGCCGCTCCGCCGAAGAACCAGACATTCGGAAAGAACGCGCACAACAACGCCGCGATGGCCGCCGTCGGAACTCGCAGCCGAAGCTCCCTGGCCAACAGGAACAGGGCGGGAAACAGCAGGACTCCGGACAGCAGGCTGACTGCCTGCAACGCCCGGAAATCACTGCCGACCAGCGGGCGGAGCAGCTTCGCCGCGCCCATGTACAGAGGAAATCCGGGCGGGTGCGGGTGATGCTGGGTCACATCGTAGGACCGCATTCCGAGGCAGAAGAGGGCCTCGTCCCAGTCCCAGAGAGAGCGAGCCATCGCCAGAAAGCGCGTGGCCCCGCAGAACAGCAGCAGTCCCCAGTACCAGGCACGCTCCCGGCGCGTCAGCGGCTCGAGTGATTGTGTGAGATCCATCGGCGAGACGACGCGAAGGATCTCACAGCGGGCGAAGGAACGGCGGCCGACTCGGTCGCTTCGCGCCACTCCCACTCGCGAGCGTCCTTCTCCCCGCACACGGGGAGAAGGTGCCGAAGACGGATGAGGGGGCGCTCACGCGATCAGGCAGCACCCCTCGCGTTTCTCACCATCAATCGCTGCGCCTCGCGCCGTTCCCCAGCTCAGGAGGACGGCTGCGTTGGCGCTGGACGATCGGCGAAGGCCTGATAGAACGTGCTGCCGTTTTCGGCCAGCCGGCGCAGTGCGGGAGTGGCCACGAACCGCTTCCCGTGCCGCACCGCCAGCGCGCCGAGCCGCTGGAGAATGTTCGGCAGTCCGAGCGAATCTGCGTAGCGCAGCAACCCGCCACGAAATGGCGGGAATCCCGTTCCCATGATCATGGCCAGGTCGAGCTCGGCGGCCGAGGCAACGATTTTCTCGTCGAGGATCACCGCGGCCTCGTTGACCATGGCCAGCACCATCCGCTCCACCACTTCGTGCGCATCGGCGGGGTGCGGGGCGCCGATCCCTAACACCTTGTAGATGGCTGCGTCGGGACCCAGACGCTTGCCCTCTTTGTAGTGATACAGCCCCTTGTTGTTCTTCCTTCCATGCCGACCGTCCGCGTACAGCCGATCCACGACCGGCGAGGGATCGATGCGATCGCCGAACGCAGCTCCGAGAATCTTGGCCACTTTCGCCGCGACGTCGATCCCCACTTCATCGAGCAGGGCCATGGGACCCATGGGCATGCCGAAACGGATCATGGCGGCGTCGATGGACTCGACGGTGTTCCCTTCCTGCAGAATGAATCCTGCCTCGTTCATGTACGGCCCCAGAATCCGGTTGACCACGAAGCCGGGGCCGTCGTTGCAGACCACCACCGTTTTCCCCAGCTTCCGGGCGAAGGCGGCCACGGTGGCCATGGCCACTGCGGACGTCTTCGCGCCGCGGATGACCTCCACCAGCGGCATGCGGTCGACGGGGTTGAAAAAGTGCATGCCCACCACGTTTTCAGGAAGAAGTGCCTTTGCCGCGATGTCGGTAATCGGAATCGTGGATGTATTCGACGCGAAAATGGCATTCGGTTTGGCCATAGCCTGGAATTCACCGAGCACCGCTCGCTTGATGTCGAGGTTCTCCACCACCGCTTCGATGACCAGGTCGCAGCGATCGAAGCCGCTCCAGTCGGTCGTGGCGGAGATGCGGGCCAGCTTGCGCTGCATCTCCCCCCGGGTCATGGACCGGCGATCCACCCTGCGGCGCCACACGCGAGAGGCCGCCTTCATTCCTCCGGCGATGGCGTTCCAGCTGAGGTCGCGCATGCGCACGTCCGCGTCGGTCTTGTCGGCGACGATCTGAGCGATCCCCCCGCCCATGATTCCCGCCCCCAGGATGCCGGCGCTGGCGATCTCGCGCGGAACCGCGGTGCCGCGGTCCTTCTTCGCCTCTTCCATCAGAAAGAAGAGCCGTACCAGATTCTGCGCGACGTCGCCCATGATCAACAGCACAACCTCGTCCACTTCCCGCTGCAGACCCTCTTCGACACCGGCCGACATCCCCCTTTCCATGACTTCCAGTGCCTTCAGCGGAGCGGGGTAGTTGCCGTGGGTCTGCGCGAGGACGGCCTTTCGCGCCTTGCTGAAGATGAGGCGCCGCGACAGAGGGTTGCCGTCCACATAAAACCTGGTGCGTTTGCTCCTGCCGGCCGCAGACTTCGCGGAGAGCTGGCGGGCCACGTCGAGCAGAATGGCCGCAGGCACCACCTCGTCCACCAGACCCACTCTTTTCGCCCGCTTCCCGTCCAGCGTCTTGCCATTGAGGATGATGTCGAGGGCTGCCGGAAGACCGATCAGCCGCGGCAGTTTGGTGGTGCCACCCCATGCCGGAAAAATCCCCAGCTTCACCTCCGGCAACCCGATCTGCGCCCTGGGGTTGTCGGACATCACCCGCCAGTCACAGGAAAGCGCCAGCTCGCAGCCTCCTCCCAGACAGGCACCGTTGATCGCAGCAACCTTGACCTGCCGGAGCTTCGAGAAGCGGTGCAGGACCTGTTGCCCGAAACGGGTGTACTGGCGGGCCTGCTCCGGTGTCGCCGCTTTGGTGAATTCACTGACGTCGGCGCCGGCGATGAAGATCGAAGGCTTTCCCGATGCGACGATGATTCGTTTGATCTCGGTGGATTTCTCCATTTCCTCGACAATCGAGGAGAACTCGGTCATCGCGGCGGAGGAAAATTTATTGACCTTCTCACCGGGCAGATCGAACCAGATGATGGCCAGGTCGCCGTCGCGCTCGATGCGGAAGGCGGAGCTCCCGGAGTTGCCGGCCGCCCCCGCTGCGATCATGCCCGCACGTTTTCATCTTCGGCGTTCTCGTCGGCGTAGAGGCCGTCGATGATGCTCTTGTAATTCTTATCGATGTTCTTCCGCTTGACCTTCAGCGACGGCGTGATCTCGTCCGCTTCGATGGTGAAGTCGCGCGGGATCAGCGCGAAGCGGCGGATCTTCTCCTGCCGGTCGAGGTTGCGGTTGAAACGGTCGATCTCGTCCTGAAAGATCTTCCTGACCGCTTCGGTGCCCACCAGTTCTTCGCGCGATCCGAAGGTCACGCCCATGGCCGTCACATCCCGCTCCAGCTTCTCGAAATTCGGGACCAGCAGCGCCACCAGGAACTTCCGTCGATCGCCAATCAGAACCGGCGTGCCGACGTACGGAGAGCTTTTCAGCAAAGCCTCCAGCGGCTGCGGCGCGATGTTCTTGCCGTACGCGTTGATGATGATGTCTTTCTTACGGTCGGTGATGTGAAGGAACCCGTCTCCGTCCAGCAGTCCGATGTCCCCGGTGTGAAACCAGCCTTCCGCGTCGATGGCCTGCGCGGTGGCCTCCGGGTTGTTCCAGTAACCTTTCATGATGTGCGGACCTCGGCTGAGGATCTCGCCGTCCGCGGCAATCTTCACCTCGACGCCGGGAATGAGCGGGCCGACCGTGCCGATCCTCCGCTTGTCCGGCCGGTTGACCGCGATGACCGGTGAGGTCTCGGTCAACCCGTAGCCTTCCATGATCTCCAGACCGGCCCCGATGAAAAAAGAGGCCAGCTCCGCGGAAAGCGGAGCGCCGCCGGACAGAACGAACTGAACCCGTCCTCCCAGGCGCGCCTGAATCTTGCTGAAAACGAGCTTGTCGGCAATGGCCGACTTGAGTTTCAACCCTGCTGGCAGCGCCTTGCGCTCGATGCGATACGGAAGGCGCTCGTCCGCGATGGTCAGGGCCCAAAGAAAGATCTTTCGCCTCGCGGAGGGATAGGTGGCCACCGCGTCCATCATGCGGGCCCGCATCTTCTCGAAGATTCTGGGGACCGCAGCGAAGAGGTGGGGCTGTACCTCCTGCAGGTTCTCGGCGATCTTCATCACACTCTCTGCGTACGCGATGGTGCAGCCCTTGTAGAGGTAAGCGTAGTCGGCAGTCCTCTCCAGGATGTGGGACAGGGGCAGAATGGAAAGGGCGATCAGGCCGCGCTTGATGGGGAGGACCTCACACGTCGCCAGCAGATTGCTGGCGATGTTCCCGTGAGTGAGCATGGCCCCCTTGGGATTGCCGGTCGTGCCGGAGGTGTACACCAGGGTGGCCACATCATCGCGCTTGGGCTGACGTCGCAGTTCCTCGAAACGCTGCCGCTCGCTCTCGCCGTCGTTGCGGCGTCCGCTATCGAGTAGCTGGCCGAAGGTCAGAACGTTGTTGGGCACCGTCGCCGGCGGATCGCACACCACGATGTTGCGCACCGAGGGGCAGTGTCCTCGGATCTCCAGCACTTTCTTCAGCTGCTCTTCCGTCGAACAGATCACCGCGACGGAGCTGGAATCGTTGAGGATGTACTCGATCTGCCAGGCCAGCAGCGTGGGGTAGACCGGAACACTGACTGCTGCATTGCACAGGATGGCGAAGTCGCTGATGGCCCATTCCGGCCGGTTCTCCGCCAGGATGGCCACGCGGTCGCCAGGCTTGACGCCGAGGTGACGAAGTGCCGTCGCCGCATAGCGCACCGAATCACGAAACTCCGTGATCCCCACGTCCGTCCACTGTCCGTTTTTCTTGAACTTGAAGACCGCGGCCCGCTCCAGAGAACAGGTGACATCGTAAATGTCGTTCAGTGTCGTGATTTGCATGCGTTTCGCCGACCCCACCTGATCATAGCAAAGGCCGGCACGGCCGGCGGCGTTGGTTCGCAAAGCGTCCGCCACGATCTTCGCCTCAGCCCGCAGTCACTCGATCGCCTTTGATTGCCGTGGGACTCGAGCGCGTCCTTAGCAGCGGCGTCTGTGAAGGGCGGGAAGCGAGGACCCCGAAGGGCACGATGGTGGGTCTGGTTTCTGGTTTCGACTACGCCACTTTGATCCAGCGCCACAGTTCCGGAATCGTCGGCCGCTTGCCGTACGACAGGATTCCCACCCGGAAGATCTTCGCCGTGGCCCAGAAGAAAACCGAAATCGTCACCAGGGACACCAGAATCGAGATCACGATGTGAATTAGCGGCGGCTCCGAGACCAGCGTGCGCACGAACATGGTGATCGGACCGAAGACAGGCGACAGGGAGAACCCCACCGCAATCGACGAATCGGGATTGGTGATGATGGCCACCATCATGAACCAGGGCAGCATCATGACCATGGAGATCGGGGCGATGAGCTGCTGGGCCTCCTTGTCGGTGTTGCAGACCGCCCCAGCCACGGCGTACACGCAGACGTAGGTCATGTAGGCCAGCAGGAAGAAGATCACGAAATAGACGAACACCATCGGCCGGAGGAACTGCATGACGTTCACGCCGGCCATCATCGCGGTGGCCGCACCGAAGCTGGCCACGGCCACCCCGATGAGCAGCCAGACCGAGATCTGGGTCAGGCCGACCAGGGCCACCCCGACGATCTTGCCCGTCAGGAGCTGGCGCGGGGTCATCGAAGAGATGAGGATCTCCACAATCCGATCGGTCTTTTCCTGAATGATTCCGCGCATGATCTCCGTGCCGTACACGAACGACGGAATGATCAGCAGCGCCGCGAAGATGAAGCCGACGATGAAATTTCCTTCGCCACCTTTCTTCTGTTCTCCGGTACGCGAAAGCTGCACGCCCTGGACGGGAACCTGACGCGTGAGGGCCTCCACCGCGCCGGGGGCGATGCCGTTGGTGGTCAGCCGCTGCCGCTGGATGGCGCGGTTGGCCACCGATCCCAGCCGCTCCTGGGTAAACAGGTCGGTGGCCGCGCGGCTGTAGAAGGTCATCGATGTCTCCGGGCTGACGAATGCGTCAGCGGGGATCACCAGGACGGCATCG
Organism: Thermoanaerobaculia bacterium; assembly: GCA_046594105.1. Lineage (GTDB taxonomy): Bacteria > Acidobacteriota > Thermoanaerobaculia > Gp7-AA8 > Gp7-AA8 > JBDSGC01. The sequence continues at coordinate 16,310 of JBKJQB010000344.1, read as the reverse complement.
AGTTTCTCTGCCGATTTCCGATCGAGACCGAGTCGGGTCAGATAGGGGGCGGAAGCCGCTTTTAAATCGCGGTCATGCGCATCGACATACACCACGGCCAGCGTCTGCGGCAGCTCACGACTGCGCTCGCGCGACGTCAGAGCCTTCTTCGGGTCGATGGCGGCGGGCGGCATGCTCCGATCGAACGAACCGCGGAGCACGCCGGTCGCATCGATCACCGCGACGTGCTTGTCGCCCAGCGCCCGCGACATCATCAGCCCCGGCAGTACGAACAAAGCTGCCATGAGCACCGGAAAAAACAGGGTCATGAAGATGAACATCTTCTTGCGCACCGTCGACAGATACTCCCGACGGAGAACCGCGATCATCTTCCTCACTGTGCTGCCTCCAGCGTTTCCATCCCTACCTTCTCGATGAAAATCTCCTCCAGGGAGGGGGCGGCGACCTCGAACTTGCGGATGCGCAGTTTCCCCACCGCCGCACGCAGAACGTCCTGAGGATCGGCTCCGTCGGCCAGCGTCAACTCCGCTGCATGGTTGACGATGCGCGCACGCGCGATCTGCGGAAGCTGTTCGAGAAATTCGCCGTCGCCGTCGTAATCGATGTGCAAGGTGTTCTTGCCCGCGGAGGCACGGACCTCTTCGAGCGATCCCGAGAGCACCACCTGCCCGCGATGCACCAGAACGATGTCATCGGCCATTCTCTCGGCCTCTCCCATCATGTGCGTGGATAAAAGGATGGTTCGCCCTTCCGCTTTCAGCTCCTGGAGAAGGTTGCGGACGATCACCATATTGACCGGATCGAGCCCTGATTGCGGCTCGTCGAGAATGATCAGATCGGGGTCGTGAAGGAGTGTGGCGATCAACTGGATCTTCTGCTGGTTGCCCTTGGAAAGCTCCTCGACCTTGGCGTCGCGCTTGTCGGTCAGCTCGAAGCGCTCGAGCCAGCGCTCGATGGAAGCGACCACGGCCGGGCCGCGCTTTCCTTTGATCTCTGCCAGAAACAGCAGCAGCTCGCGCAGCTTCATCTGCCGGTAGAGACCCCGCTCTTCCGGCAGGTAGCCGATGCGATCCTGGGCATTCTGGACACCGTCCCGCCACCGGATGGATCCGGAGTCCGGGAGGAAGATCCCGGTGATCATCCGGATGGTGGTCGTCTTGCCGGCCCCATTGCGGCCCAGCAAACCGGTGATCGTCCCGCGGCGGACGGTGAACGAAACACCATCCACCGCGCGGAGATCCCCGAACGACTTCACCACATCATGAACGGCAAGGACCTCGGACATACGCGGACACTCCTCGGACGACGCGCCGCGTATTGTACTGGGGGGGTCGAGCAGGGTTACGGTTTGGGTGGCGTGATATCCAGGGTCTCATGAATCACCGGAATCAGGTGACGGATCCCTCGGACAATTCGATCGAGTGTCCGACCCCAGACACCGCTGCCCTCATCACGAGAGGCGGCAAATGAAGGCGTAGCTGTGGCCAGCAGGCAAACAACGGCGGCGATGCGGAAAACACGACGGCACATATAGACCCTCCTCCATGCTCGTCTGAGCAGGTTGTAGTAGTTTCAGGAGGGCGCCCTGCCCTAGGAGTGACCGGCGAGAGGATTTCCCTACCCACCTTTCTCGTGGAGAGAAAAAATCGTCGCCAGCGCCTCGGGCCGGGCTGAAACTACATGGTAGGTCTGGCGAACATCAGGTTCGGCTGCCTGGGCAGCACGTCGAAGAAGCCACGGACATCGGAAAGATGCTCGCGTGTCAACCTCCCGGTGGCCGCGGACTCCCGGAGGTAGGCCAGCGCAGTCATCGCCCCTTTGCCGGAGGTCAATCCAGCAGTCTCGAAGAAAGACATGGCCGAACGGCAGAGGTCGACCACTTCCGCGGAGCGATTCAAGAGCAGGAGGCACTCGGCCATATCGACAGAGACGTACGCCACCTCGTGAGGCATCCCCATCTCGCGAAACTCGTCGCGCAGCCGATCGAGCAGCGGAAGGGCACGCTGATACTCGGTCTGGCGCATCAGAAGGCGGGCCAGATGCCAGTGTGCCCGAGATACCAGTGCCATCGCGCCGATCTGCTCAAGGATCCTGACCGCTTGAACGAAGCAGGTCTCCGAACGATCGAAATCTCCAACCTCGCGGTGGGCGATCGCACGGTTCAGCAGCAGGATCCCGAACGTGAGTGGCTCCATCGTTGACTCGCAAGGACGAAGCTTTTCGAACGCCTCCAGGGCTTCACGAAAAAGGCAGGCATCAGCCAGAAATCCCGCCTCGGTCATTCGTGCGGAGACATATCGTCGGTCGTCGCCAAATCGCTGGAACTCGTCCGCCGCACGCCCGGCAATGGAAGCAGCCTCTTTCTCCCGATTATTCAGGCGAATGACGATGGCGCGCATCAGGAGGACCCGCGCCCGATCGTAATCCGTACCCGCCGACTCCAGCGCCCGCTCCGCCTGCTCCACAGCCTCAAGAGCCTCGCGGTTAGCGCTGGTGTAGTTGAGCGCATACGCGTGCTCACGCCACGCGTCGGCGACCAGAGGTTGCAGCCCCGGCGTCTCTGCAGGAAGTGCCGTCACCACGCGCACCGCCAGACGGGTCAGCTCGACTGCATCGAGCGGTGAGGAGAAGTTGAAACGGTCGGTGGCCACGACCATTTTGCGCACCAGCCCCGCCGTCTGCCACTCCGGATGCTGATCGAGTCTGGCCTCCCATTCTTCCCGCGAACCGGCCAGGAGCAGGACGACGTGCTGTTCGGCGGCCGTATCCTCGTTCTGAATCAGCGCGGCGGTGCCGCGGAGGAACGCAATGGTCTCCGGCCGAGGGGCCGACTCAATGGGACGTGCATCCCAAACCGAGGCGTCCTGTAGCACCTCGACAGTTTCCCGCAAGGATCCGAGAGTCTGGCGGCACAGGCTGCAGCTGCGCAGGTGCAGATCGGCGTCCACTCCCTCAGAAGGCTCATCCAGGAATGCCGCCAGCACTTCTTCGTCGTAATGCTGCTCGATCATCATCGTTTCACCGCCGTGATGTTGAAGTAGATCTCCCGGACCCGCTTCAGACAGTTATGAATCAGCTTCTCGGCGTATCTGGTGGTGGTCTCCAGTTCACGCGCGACGTCAGGGGCCGATCGGCCCTCGTAGTAATGCAGATACAAAGTCTCGCGACACCGGTCCTGCAGATACTCCAGCGCCTGCCGCATGGTAATGCTCATGGCGAAACGGTCCGCGATGCCCTGCGAACGGGGATCACCACGATCGTCAAAGTCTTCCGGCAGACTCTCGGTCCGCGATTGTCCGCGCCAGTAGTGACGGCTGGCGTTGCAGGTGGCCGCCACCAGCCACGCCCGGATGTTCTCCACCTTGGTGCTGGTGGTCATGAGCGACACGAACACTTCCTGGATCAGCCCTTCGGCATCAGACTCCGGCACGCGGAACTTGCGACAGGCGATATGCAGGAGCAAGGATCGGTGCTGCACGTAGAGATCGCCGATTTCTGAAGAGGGGGGAGCCGCTGATCCACGCTTTGCCGAAACCGGATCGGTCGCCGCGATTGCTGCCGCGGGCATGCTGGACGAGCCTTCGAGCACGTTCGGATCAAGCACGACGCCTTCTCTCCTACGACCGCTACCGCGTTTCGTTTCGTTAATTATGGATAGCCCACAAACCATACCATAACCACCCGGCTGCATGGAGTCCCGGCTCGCCGCCATTGAGCCAGCGCTTGTGATGCTATTCTCCCCGGTCGCTCCACCACCACAGAAGGATCTCTCATGAACTCTGAACAGCTCGCCATCAGCGTCAATCGATTGTGGGAAGAGTCCATCATTCCCACGCTGGAGCAGTACATCCGCATCCCGAACCAGTCCCCTCTTTTCGATCCCGCCTGGAAGCGCAACGGACACATGGATCGCGCCGTGATTCTGGCCCGAGGCTGGGTGGAAAGCCAGCAGGTTCCCGGCCTGCGGATCGAGACGGTCGAATCGGAAGGTCGCACGCCTCTTCTGTTCATCGAAGTCGACGGAGACGAGGCTTCGACGGTGCTCATGTACGGACATCTCGACAAGCAGCCGGAGATGGTTGGCTGGGAAAAGGGGCTGGGGCCGTGGACACCGGTCATTCGTGACGGCCGGCTGTACGGTCGCGGTGGCGCGGACGACGGCTACGCAATCTTCGCCGCCATCGGCGCCATCAAGGCTTTGAAGCAGCAGAACGTCGCGCACTCGCGCATCGTGGTGATCATCGAATGCTGCGAAGAAAGCGGCTCGCTCGATCTGCCTGCGTACATCGAAATGCTTTCCGATCGAATCGGAACTCCCCGGCTGGTGATCTGCCTCGACAGCGGCTGCGGTAACTACGATCAGCTCTGGATGACCACCTCTTTGCGGGGATCGATCGTCGGCAACCTCACCGTGCAGGTTCTCAGCGAAGGAGTGCATTCAGGCGACGCCAGCGGAATCGTCCCCTCCAGCTTCCGCATCCTGCGCATCCTTCTCGACCGTCTGGAGGACGCCCGGACCGGCGCCATCATTCCAAAATGGCTTCACAAAGACACTCCGCCGCATCGGCTCGCCGAAACGAAGGAGACCGCGCGCATCCTCGGAGATGAGGTCCACAGCAAGTTCCCGTTCATGGACGGCATGCATCCCGTTGCCAGCGACAACCTCGAATTGCTGCTCAACCGGACCTGGAGACCGGCGCTCGCCTACACCGGCCAGGACGGTCTGCCCGATCTCGTTCAGGGCGGCAACGTCCTGCGCCCGCAGACCTCCCTCAAACTCTCCCTGCGCATCCCTCCCACACTCGACGCCAGAGACCTCGACGGCAGGCTGAAAGACCTTCTGGAAAGCGATCCGCCGTACGGAGCGAAGGTGACCTTCGAGCCGGAGAAAGGCGGAGGCGGCTGGGAAGCACCGAAGACTGATCCCTGGCTGGATCAGGCCGTCGACGATGCCTCGAGGCGTTTCTTCGGCAAACCAGCCGCCACCTGGGGTGAAGGTGGGTCGATCCCGTTCATGGGCATGCTCGGCGAGCGCTTTCCCCAGGCCCAATTCCTGATCACCGGCGTCCTCGGACCTCACAGCAATGCGCATGGCCCGAACGAGTTTCTCGACCTGCGCACCGCCAGGAACGTGACCGCCTGCGTGGCCAGCGTGATCGAACAGGAAGCGAAAAGCCGCCCCTGAGGCCGGCACGGCCGGCGGCGTTGGTTCGCAAAGCGTCCGCCACGATTTTCGCCGCCGGCCCGGCCGGCAGGGATGCCGGCGCTACGAAAAGAAAACGATTTCTTCACAGCCCCTGAGGATGAAGCGCGATGCGCCGATGAGTGGGCGATGAGCGTGCCTTCGCGGTCGCTGATGGAATCAAAGGGCAGGAACCTCAAAATCTGTCCATGATCAGCCCGCGTCAGCGGGCGCAAGAATGTAGCCCCCGGGCGCCAGCCGGGGGATTGCGGAGCCCAGTCAGAAACGAGCCCGAGTAGCGGGCGACAGAAACGCTGTGGAAGCTGCCCGGCAAATGCCTGGACCAGTTTTTTGGGGGGCACCATCCAGCCGGCGCTGTTCGGCGAGTTCCTGCGGGCAGGATGCCCGCGGACCGGCCGGCAGGATGCCGGCGCTCCTAAGGCAGCCAATCTCCCGATCAGCTGTGACGTGCCAGCCAGTACCCCTCAGCTCCACTAGTGATGCCCGGCGTAAGTCTTCTCGCCGGCCTCGATGCGAATCTTCAAACGATTCTGCGGCGGCGGCAGTGGGCAGGTGGCAAACGGGGTGAATGCGCACGGCGGGTTGTAGGCGCGATTGAAGTCGACGATGGTCCTGCCGTCGGCCTCGGCGGGCGAAGCGTAGAGATACCGCGCTGCTCCGTACGTCTCCTTCCCAGCCGTTCCATCCTTGAAGATGAGGAACAGATCCTTCTCCCCCTGTTCCAGAATCGGATCAAGGCGCACGGTCTGCCCCTGTAGCTCGAAGACCAGTGCTCCCGGCGACACCTCATCGCTGGTCATCCCCAGAACATTTGTGATGGGGATCTTTCGGGGAGGGTCATAGGGCTCGAATCGCGCCGTCACCCGCCAGGATGCGTCGAAGGGAAAGTAGTCGAGGCCGACAAACTGCCTGCGGGGCTCGCTCTGGGAGTCGCGGGCGCGGACCCCGTATCGTTGCCCCTGCAGATCGCCTCGTTTGATGGCGGTGAAGGAAAGCGAACCGCTGCGAACCACCGTCGGCCCCTTGCCGTCGGTGTCATCCCGCAGAGTCGTTGCCGAGGCGACCGGCTGGTTCGCAATCGTGAATCCGGCGTCGGGCTGCAGAATGACCTGGCCGTTCTGCAGACTCAAGTGTGCGGTGCGGGGCGGGACGGTGGGCAGCGCAACGTCGTTGGTCCCCTCCGCGAGCCAGAAGAGCCCGACGAGGCTCAACCATCCGTCGGGCGCGGTGAGCCGGGCCAGGCGGGTGGCCTTCCACGTCTCGTTCTGCGCCTGCAGCGCGCCATCCTCGGCCGGTCTTCCCGCCTCGTCCGTGCGCGCCGGACCTTCGTAGCGACAGGCAATCAGCAGCAGGAGCAAGGGCAGGAATCGCTTCATGCGCGATAGGATACGCGGACCGTGGTTTCGAAATGTAGCGGACGTGTGTCCAACCGCCATGAGCAACGTTGCGCCTTTCCGCACTGCGCGTCCGGAGCCTGAGCCGGTGGACGCAAATTGCAGAGATGAACGAACACTTCTGACTGCCATCCGGACTGGAGATCGCAGCGCGGCAGAGGAGATGGTCGAGCGCACGTACTCCGCCGTATACGCCTCACTCTGCCGGCTTTGTGGCGATCGCGATCTGGCCTCGGATCTGACGCAGGAGACCTACCGCAAGGCGTGGCAGGCGCTGCCCGGATTCGACGGCCGCTCGCAGCTGTTCACCTGGCTTTACCGGATCGCGTACACCACGTTTCTCAATCACATCCGCACACCACGGCTGATGACTTCGCTCGATGAGCCGGAAGCGCCGGAGATCGAAGACCTCAGTCCGGGTGCGGAAGAGATTCTCGGCGGCGAGGAGGAAGCCGGTCTGCTGCGGGATGCGGTCCTCCGCCTTCCCGAGGATCTCCGCTTCACCGTCAGCGCGCACTTCTGGGGCGGACTGGCGGTCAAGGAGATCGCTGGGATGGAGGGCATCACCACAGTGGCCATCCGGAAACGGCTGCACAAAGCGTTCACGCTGCTCGAGCAATCACTCGACAAGGACCTTCGATGACACGCAATCGCAAAGCGGAGCTGCAGCGGAAGCTGGCCATCGCGCCTCTGCCCACTCCCCCACCCGAGCTCTCCCAGCGGATCAAAGATGAGATCCCGCGCGATCTTCTGTTCAATGTCGAGAACGAGCGCGACCGGTTTCGCCGATCGGTGACCTTCGACGTCCGGATCGCCGCGTCGATTCTGCTGCTGATTTCCGGGGCCTTCGCCGGCGTGCACTTTCTTTCACGACCAGAACCAGCGATGACCACGAACTCCCGCGCAGAGGCACCTGCATTCCGCGTGGCAGAGACCACGACCGGCCCTGCTGCGCAAGCCGCTCCGCTCCCATCCGCCGCTGCGGACAGTTCCGCGCGGATCCTGCCGGCGGCAGCCCCGCCATTGCCCCGTCTCCTTCGCCAAACCAAAGAAGAAGCGGGCGCGCCCGCAGTGATCGGGGAGATGAAAGCATCCGTGCCGGCGCGCGTGAATGCACCTGGCCTGAGCCCAAACCCCTCTGCCCAATCGACCCTGGCCTCCGCCGATACGGCGGCTGCGGCCGGGCTCCTGCAGCCGGCATCGGACGCGATTGCAGCAGGCGCGAATGCGCAGCCCAAGGAAAAGGCTCACGATCAGCGAGAGGCCGGCAACATCCAGATGACAGATGCCGCGCACGAGGTTGCGCAGCCAACGCCGCCGCGGCAGTCCGTCGCAGCCGCCCCCTCCCACGCGGAGATGAGTGTCAGGAAGTCTGCGCGCAACGAGCGGACAACCGGGAACGAGACCGGTTCGTTCGGGCGCGCCGAGGAGGCGTTGCGACAGGGCCAACGTCTGGACGGCACGGCGGCCGCTGCGCTCATCGAGCATTTCGCCGCTCCCACCGATCGACCGGCACAACAACTGAGACTCGAAGCGGAAGCGATCGTTCTGCCCACGCTCGAGCCCCACACCCTCTTCCTCCGGGTCTCCATCGACGCCCCTGCGGAACAGGGCGCCACCAGCCTTCAGCTGACCATCCCATCGTTAAAACCAGGGACTCCAGCGATCGCTCCTTCGATCGTTCCGGAACTTCGCGCCGCCGCTTCCGTGACCCGGGTCTTCCTGCTGCCGCTGGCGTCCGGAACTGCAGCGGGAGACTCGGTGGCCGTGGCCCGTCTGCAGTATCGCGACGCTGGCGGACGGGAACAGAGCCTGGAGCGACGCATCGCCAGGGCCGACGTCCTGAAGTGGGAGAAGGCTTCGGCGCGAGGCCGCTCAGCGACGCTGGCCGCAGCTTTGATTGCCAGGCTCGAGGAAGGAAAGGCGGTCGCGCCGCTCGCGGCGGTGGCTCGCGAACATGGTCTGGAGGAGCTCGCAGCGCTCATCGACGCGGCGAGCCGCCGTTAGGGCGGCACGGAGCCTGCGCGGTAGAAACTTACTGGAGCGTGATCTTGACGGAGCCTTGGGCGACCAGCGCCCCCGGCCGTGCCGGGCGATCAGCGTTTCTTTCCGCCTCCAAAGTTGCGGATCGACTGGAAGTGAACGTCGAAATAATTCGCGGCGGCACTGATGGCCCGACCGACGAACCATGGGTCCTTGCTGGGGATCTTCTCCAGCGCGCGACGCATCTGCTCGGGAAGCTTTGCGCGGCAACTCCGACACAAGGCGTTCCCGATGGTCTTGTCGAGATCGCAGCGCGGACAGCGCGGCGTCTTCGCCAGACCGGCGATCTGTTCTTTGGTGAGCGTCGAACCCTTGGCCATCCCTGCATTCTCCCACACGAAAGGTCGATGCCGGACGTTCTGACCGGCTAAAATCCCAGCCAGCAAATCGGAGAAAGCTCATCCGGAGAAGACATGCATGGGTCAGCGCGTCGAGTTTCCGTCCCACGATCATCCCTGCGCAGGCTACCTTGCGCTCCCTGCCGCAGGCCGGGGACCGGCCGTGGTGGTCATTCAGGAGTGGTGGGGGCTGGTGCCGCACATCGAGGATGTGGTCGAACGATTCGCCAGTGAAGGATTCGTCGCACTCGCTCCTGACCTCTATCACGGCAAGACGACCCGGTCTCCCGATGACGCGATGAAGATGCTCATGGAGCTGGATGCCGAGCGAGCGGAACGCGAGATTGCGGGAGCGGGGGCCTTTCTACTCGCCCGTCCGGAGTGTTCGTCCCGCACATGGGGAGTGGTCGGCTTCTGCATGGGCGGCGCGCTGGCCCAGTACGCCGCAACGAAGGAAAGCGGCGTGGGCGCTGCGGTGAGCTTCTACGGCGGATTCAAGAAAGCCCCGGTCGATTGGGGCGCTCTCACTGCGCCGCTGCTGCTCTTCTACGGAGAGGAGGACAGCGGCGTTTCTTCGGAGCTGGGAATGACCATGGCCCGGCAATTTCGAGACGTGGGGAAAGACGTCGAAGCAGTCGTCTACGCCGGGGTCGGTCACGCGTTTTTCAATGACACGCGAAAAGAAAACTACAACGGCATCGCTGCGGAGGACGCCTGGAAGCGGACCATGGCCCACTTCCGAAAGCATGTGAGATGACTCTGGCCATTGTCGAAGAAATCGGTCGGAGAAATCGGTCGGAGAAATCGCCGGAAGGCTTCCTTGCACTTTTCCGTCCGTCATGTTTCGGATTCGCTTTCGTCAATCTTGAAGCGGCGCCCCAGGCACCTCCATCCTGCGCTGAATGGTTCTGGTATCGTTTCCACTCCTTGACCTCGCTGCGCATCATCACCTTCTGCGCCGCGGTGCTCTTCTGCCTGACTCCGTGGGCTTCACCGCCGATCGCGCTCGCTCTGGGACTGGCTTTGGCCCTGACCATCGGTCACCCCTTCCCCACCCGCAATTCGAAAGCCACCCGCCTGCTGCTCCAGATCTCCGTCGTAGCCCTCGGCTTCGGAATGAACCTCCAGAAAGTCGTCGAGGCAGGCCGCACCGGCCTCCTGTTCACCATCGCCACGATCGCCGGCACACTGATTCTGGGTTTCCTGGCGGGACGAGCGATGCGGATCCCCGCGAGCACAGCACACCTCATCTCCTGCGGAACGGCGATCTGCGGGGGAAGTGCGATCGCGGCAGTCGGTCCTGTGGTTGGGGCCACGGATGAGGAGATGTCGGTGGGACTGGGAACGGTGTTCATCCTCAATGCCATCGCCCTTTTCATTTTTCCTGCGATCGGCCATCACTTCGGACTGAGCCAGACTCAATTCGGCGTGTGGGCGGCCATCGCCATTCACGACACCAGCTCGGTAGTCGGTGCCGCGTCGAAGTACGGCGCGGAGGCGCTGCAGATCGCCACGATCGTCAAGCTGACGCGGGCTCTCTGGATCGTCCCCGTGGCGCTGCTCACCGCGCTGGCCTTCAAGAAGAAATCAACGCGCGTGACCATCCCCTGGTTCATCCTCTGGTTCGTCGTGGCCTCGATCATCAGAACTTACGTCCCGGCACCGGCGGAAGTGTGGTCCTTCCTCACCTCGATCGCACGCGTGGGACTGACGGTCACCCTGTTCCTGATCGGCGCAGGGCTGTCGCGCAAGAGCATCGCTGCGGTGGGGGTGCGCCCGATGGTCCTCGGCGTCCTGCTCTGGATCGTGATCTCGGTCTCGTCGCTGGTGGTCGTCCTGCACACGGTGTAGCGCGGCCGACCGCTCTCTCATCGACAGTCCTTTGCTCCGCCACGCCGAGGCGAAGGTGCCGAATACGGATGAGATTGGCGATTCTTCCCGTCAATCGCTGCGCTCGCGCAATGCCCGCAGCTCTCGCTTCAATCCTTCTCGAGAACCAGATCTCCGGAGTGGAAACTGCGCCCATGGTTCTCGCGGCCGGCGAGCAGGATGATCGTCAGCGACACCATCACGAAGATCTCGAAGCCGGCAAGGGCCCAGGCGTAGCCGAACCGATCGCGCAGGTAATCCTCGATGTTGCTGGTCGGGGAGGCCACCAGCACCCCCATCTGATAGGCCAGCCCGGGCATGAGCCCCCGCACCGCATCGGGAACCATTTCGTTGAGATGGACGGGGATGATTCCCCATGCTCCCTGCACCCCCGCCTGCATCAGAAACGCGCCGATGGCCAGGATCAGCAGCGAGCTGCCGAAGGCCCACATGGGAAGGACCAGCAGCGACAGCATCAGCGCCGCGATCATGGCGTAACGCCGGCCGAGCTTCTGCGACATCTGCCCGAAGATGATTGCGCCGATCACGGCGCCGACGTTGTAGAAAATGGCGATCCAGGGAACGGTCGTCGGCGCGACCGAGTGGGCATGCTTCAGAAAATCGGGATACAGATCCTGCGTGCCGTGCGAGAGGAACATCATGAAGGTCATCAGCAGCACGAGGTAGGCAAAGCCTCTTCCGTGTCCCTTCACCGAACGGAACATCTCGCGCAAGCTGCCGGCGCGATGTTCCTTCCAGGCCTGTGATTCCGGAACCTTGGCCCGGATGTACAGCGCGAGCAGTGCCGGTAGAGCACCGAGCCAGAACATCCATCTCCAGCCGAGGTGCGGCAGGACGGTCCGCGTAGCCACCGCGGCCAGAAGGTAGCCGATGGAGTATCCGCTCTGGAGAATGCCGGACAGGACGCCGCGCCACTTCTTCGGCGCCTCTTCCATCGCCAGCGAGGCGCCCACTCCCCACTCCCCTCCCATGCCGATCCCGAAAAGGGCGCGCAGGATGAAAAACTGAGGAAAGGTCATGGCGAACCCGGACAGAAGCTCGATGAGCGAGAAGTAGATGACGTTGGCCATCAGGGGGATGCGGCGGCCGTAACGGTCCGCGAGCATCCCGAAGATGATGGCCCCGATCGGCCGGAACGCCAGCGTGATGGTGAGCGTGGCGATGATCTGTTTCTTGGGGACGTGGAACTGGGCGGCCAGGACATCCAGCAGGAAGACCACGACAAAAAAGTCGAAGGCGTCCAGAGTCCAGCCGAGGAATCCGGCAGCCACAGCGTGCCGCGATGATTTCCGCATGGCGGGTCATTGTAGCCAGTCGGCCGGCGCAGTTCATCCAGCAGCTGCTGCGAACGAGGCCGTCCCCGGCTACAATTCGCCATCCCATGACCACCCCTTCGCTTCAGGGACAACTTGACGCCTTCAAGTTTCCCGACCTCCTCACATTCCTCGGCGCGAGCCACAAGACAGGAATGCTGACTCTGGCCAGCGATGGGAAAGAAGCCTATGTCTTCATCCGGAACGGCGCCGTCGTCTACGCCGCATCCAATCAGGAGTCCCACCGGCTGGGAACGATTCTGCTGCGCCGGAAGCAGATCACCCGCGAGCAATCGGAGGCCATCACCGACGCCATGCTTCGAGGGGCCGGCCCCTTCGGAAAGGTGGTCGTCGACGAAGGCATCCTCAGCGAGGGGCAACTGCATGACGCCCTCAAGGTGCAGGTCTCCGAAGTGATCTACGACGGCTTCGTCTGGAGTGGCGGCGGCTTCACCTTCTACGACGGCTTCGACCTCCCGGCCAATGCGGTCACCATCTCCATCGATCTGCCGAATCTGATCATGGAGGGAGCGAGGAGAATCGAGGAGTGGGAGGAGTGCCTGCAACTGCTTCCCGACAGCTCGGTGGTCTTCCGGGTGGTGGCGAATCCAGACACCGACAAGATCACGCTCTCGGTGGTCGAATGGAAAATCCTTTTCCTCATCAACGGCGATCGCACTCTGGAGGAGCTCTGCCAGGACGCGCACGAGGACTCATTCCAGGTCTATCGGGTGGTCTACGGACTCTTTGCGAATAAGCTGATTGAGCCGGTGACGCCCGCGCCCGATGAAGAGGAACATCCGAGCACAGTTCCCACACCGGCCATGCCCGACGAAACCGTGCGTCAGGATCTCACCTCACTGTTCTCCGGCGATTCCACGATCATCGAGAAGCGCGACGACAAGGATCTGCTCATCTCGCCCGGCGCGAAGCTTTCCTACAAAGATGTCGTCTCCACCACGCTGGCCCAACTGCATGTGGTGAAGGGAGACGCTCCGGGAACGGCCATCCCGCTCACCGAGCCTGAATACGTGATCGGGCGCCAGCGCGACGCCGGAATCCATCTCGCCGATCTGGGCGTCTCCGGTCGTCATGCCCGCATCTACCGTGGCCCCGAGGGTTACACCATCGAGGATCTGAAAAGCCGCAACGGAACGTTCCTCAACGGAACCCGGGCGTTTCTCTCGCTGCTGAAAAGCGGCGACACCATCTCGGTCGGCGGGACCGACCTCCGCTATGAGGTGTTGTTCGACGGTTCGAAGTCACCGACGCGCCCGGGCATGTAGGACGAGGTTCGGAGCGGAGCTTTCGTAGCGCCCGCATCCCTGCCGGCCGGTGCGTGGCTTCCAGCCGGCGTTCCGAAAGGCAGGCAATCTCCAGCGCGGTGCCCGAATCCCCTACCGGCTCTCGACTCGGATTTCCTTCAGACCACGCATGTACGGCTGCAGGACCTCCGGGATGCGCACCGATCCGTCGGCCTGCTGGTAATTTTCCAGCACGGCCACCAGGGTGCGGCCAATGGGCAGGCCCGAGCCGTTGAGGGTGTGCACGAACCCGGTCTTCTTGTCGGCGTTGCGGTAGCGGATGTTGGCGCGTCGTGCCTGAAAGTCGGCGAAGTTGGAACAGGACGAAATCTCACGGAAGGTGTTCTGCCCCGGAAGCCAGACCTCGATGTCGTGAGTCTTCGCGGCGGTGAAGCCCATGTCGCCGGTGGACAGCGTGATCACCCGGTAGTGCAGTCCGAGGGCCTGGAGGATGGACTCCGCATCGCCGGTCAGTCGGTCCAACTCCGCCCAGGACTGATCGGGGGCGACGAACTTCACCAGCTCGACTTTCTCGAACTGATGCTGGCGAATGAGGCCGCGGGTGTCCTTGCCCGCAGCGCCCGCCTCCGCCCGGAAGCAGGGTGAGTACGCGCAGTACGCAATCGGCAGCAACCCAGCGTCAAGAATCTCATCTCGATGAATGTTGGTCACCGGAACTTCGGCCGTGGGGATCAGGTAGTAGTCGCGATCGGTGAGCTTGAACAGATCTTCCTCGAACTTGGGAAGCTGTCCCGTTCCCCGCAGGGAGTCAGCGTTGACCATGAACGGCGGAACGACCTCGGTGTAGCCGCGCTCGGAGTGGCGATCGAGCATCAGGTCGATGAGCGCGCGGTTGAGCTTCGCGCCCGCTCCCTTGATCAACGAGAACCGCGCGCCGGTGATCTTGGTGGCCCGGTCGAAATCGAGAATGCCCAGGGCCTCGCCGAGATCCCAGTGCGCTTTCGGCTCGAAGTCCAGACGCGGCTTTTCGCCCCAGGTCCGCTCCAGGCGATTCGCCGTTTCGTCAGGGCCGACCGGCACCGACGGATGGGGAACGTTCGGAAAGTAGAGCTCCGCTTTCTGCAGCTCTTCGTCACTGTGCGCCAGGCGGGCGTCGAGCTCTTTGATCTCGTCGCCGACGCGCTTCATCGCTTCGATCTGCGTCGACGCGTCCTGCCTGGACTTCTTGAGGTTGGCGATCTCCTGCGAGGCAACGTTGCGCTGATTCTTCAGCGCCTCCACCTGCACGATGATTCGCCGCCGTTCGCTGTCGAGCTCGAGCCAGCGGTCGATCTCCACGGCAGAACCACGGTTCTTCAGAGCGGTGCGGTAGTCATCCGAATGTTCGCGGAGGTAGTCGCGGGAAAGCATGGCCGCGAATGATAACCGGTCCGCAGCTGCTCGATCAGCGTCTGCGCACGGAGCGTGAGCGTGCCGGCAGCGCGTCGCCCACATCGCCGGCGACCACCAGGGCATAACCCTGCCGCAATCCGGAGCCGACGCGGGATGCGCTGATGGTGATGGTGTAGTCACCGGTCACTGGCTGCAGGATGCTGACCGCCTCTACGTTGTTCAAACGGTCCGCCTGGCCGGGGTGCAGGCTGTCATTGCCCAGACGGACCAGACCGGCGGGCCCGGTGACGCGAAGATCGAGATCGTGGACCAGTTCCATCGTGGAGTCAGAGGCCGGCCGTGCAATGCCGGCGGGATCGGTCCACACCAGCACCATGCGGAGCGGTGTGCCGGACAGAACATTCAAGCGCAGCGTCGCGGTCTGATCGGATGCCAGGCCCGCGGTGTTCGGAGCATCGAGCACGCGCAATCTGGCGCGATCACCTTCGAAGTACAGAGCGTCGTCGAGGACGGGGAATCCGAATCCCTGCTCGTACGAGGGAACAGGCGCAGTGGGAAAATCTCCCGCTGCGCTCATTTTGATCGGCACGCGCCGGGCGGAGGCGATGATGGTCGCCTTCAGCAATGCGGCGCTCGGCTGCATGGCCTGCGCGCTTTCCCGCCGGCCGGACGGATAGAAACCTTCCATGTAGTACTGACGAACCAGCGCGGCCGCGCCAGCAATCGACGGTGCGGACCACGAGGTGCCCGGCCCCTCGGTTGACGTGATGCAGTCGTTGGTGATGACGTTCCGGTCGCCGGTGGCAGCAGTCACCAGCGAGGGGCCGACAACGTCCGGCTTGATCCGGCCGTCGCGGGTCGGACCGTAGAGAGTGTTGTACGAGAGCGTGTCATCGGCGTGGAAATTGTTGGGACGAGTGCCGCCGACCTGCAGAACGTTCTTCGCCGATCCGGGTGCCGCGATGGACATCGCCGGAGGCGGATTGGGCGGAACCGCATCGGAGGAACCGTAGTTCCCCGTGTTGAACACGATCAGCATGTCGGGATGCCCGGCCACGAACGCGTCGAGATCGCGGGCCGAGGCGGAGTAGTTCGCGGTGGGTGGATTCGAGAAGGGGTTGGTGTTCTGGCGATCGCCCCACGAATTCGAATGGATGCGTGCACCCTGCTTGTACGCCTGATCGAGGATCGGGGTCAGGTTGACCGGACAGCCAAAGCCAGGCCGCTGCGAGCAGTTGTCGCCGTTGACCAGTCCACCGTCCTGCACGATCAGTTTCGCGGCAGAGGCCAGGGCATCGAAGGGATCGTGAACGACAGGCGTTCCCGCATCTCCGACCGCAGCCGCAGCATTGTGTGTTCCATGACCGTTGTTGTCGTAGTCGAGAGGGTTGTTCGGATCATCACAGCCGGTGGCCAGCGGATACTGCGCACAGGACCAGAGAAAGTCGTACGCCACGATCTTCCGGCGATTC
>JBKJQB010000136.1:0-3236 GCA_046594105.1 Thermoanaerobaculia bacterium | reverse complement strand
CCTTCCCCCAGGACTTGGAAAACGCCGGCCAACAACCGCCGCCGTTTCCCACAGCTCCCACGGCGCCGCTACCGGCAAAATGCCTGGACCAGTTTTTGGGGGCAGACCAGGAAGCCGCGTCACGGCCGGCAAGGATGCCGGCGCTACGTTCGCTCCGCTCGACCTCGGAACGCCCTGGTCCTCCCGAATCTCCGCGGTGGCCCGGATTGTCGTGCTCTGGCACAGATTGACGTGGTTTGTCTGGCGCGCCTGGCAGCCGTCCGAGGTAGTTTCGGCGGCGGTCCGAACTCCGAGGTTGCATGCTCCTGAGACTTGCGTCGCTGCTCGCAATTGCCATGGCTGTTCCCGTCCAGGGAGCCGCGCTTTTCCCGACACCGCTGCATCTGGTGCGTCGGATCGAGGAGCCCGCCGCGCGGAAGGTCTCCGTCGTCGAGGAGTACTGCGAAGGCAATCGCGTCATTACCGTGACTCTTGGCGGGCGGCGGATCACCATTGCTGATTACGGCGCGCAGGAACTGACCGAGATCTCGCGCGATCGCCACGAATACAGCGTGACTCCCTTCGCCGCGATCGCCGGCGCTCCCGTCGCCGGCGCCCCGACCGAAGCGCGTGTCGCGTCGAGTGCAACGGCCCCGTGGCAGACACGGGCGATCGGTTCAAGACTCTCCGCATCAGGACGAGCTTCGGACCTCTACGAGCTGACGCGCCCCGGTCAATCAACGAGTCAATCCACGAGTGAATCCAGCGCTCAAACCATCGAGGTCGGGTTCGATCGCACCATCGCGCTGTCGCGAGAGGCGCTGGATGTGCTCATCGGCGCGGCTTATCCGAGCCGGCAGGGCGAAGAGCACCAAGCCATCCGGCAGGCAGCAAGAGGAAGCGCCAGCGTGCATTCAACATCGATGGCTTCGGCCGCTTCGTCGTCATCGTCCGAAGAAGTCTTCGCATTGCCCATCGAACAGACCGTCACCCGATCGGTCGACGGTGTCTCGTTGACGGTGCGCATCTCCATCATCCGGATCGACGGCGCCGTCGTTCCGCACGAGCTTCTGGCCATCGATCCGGGGACCAGACAAGTCGAGTCGCGCCGGAGCCGCCTGCAGCGCGAGCTGGCCGCGACGGAGGGGCTGGGCGGGCGCAGGCAGCCATGACCAGAGCATGACCGAAGCATGACCGAAGCATGACCGAAGCATGACCGAAGCATGACCACGGTATGAGATCGATCCGGCCGGCACTGCTGATGGCTGTGGCGATGTTCAGCCTCGTCGCGGGAACCTTGCTGGCCGGAGAGATCGGAAGTGCTCGTCTCGACATCGTCGGGCTGTCGCTCGAGGTGGTCCCCGGCGTCGTGACCGGCATCGACATCCCGGTCACCGTCCAGACCACTTTCGGCGGGAAAACGGAAGACGCCGTGCCTGCCACCGACATGACCGTGGCCGGCGAGTTGAGCGGTCCCGCTCTCGACGCACCGCTGCATCTGGTGACCGCGCCGGGCCGAAGGTTTTCCATTCCGCCGTTGCGCCAGCAGGGCGACTACCTGCTCCAGAACATCCGCCTCCTCGATCGAGAGGGCCGCCTGGTGCAGGTGGCCGTTCCCGCTTCGGTGGCCATCAAGGTGGTCGGCGTTCTCGATACGAAAATCACAGTCCGCCAACTGACGCCGGACGACCTGCGTGCGCGCGGAATCAACATCGACGCGCGCAACTACGACGTTTACGACTACAGCATGGTGTTCGCCCTCAACGGGCAGACGGTGACCATTCCTTATCCGGTTTTGGTGGACAAGCGAACCCACCAGGCCGTGCCCGTTCCCGGGCCGCCGGACGATCATCTTCCGCTTCCCGGCCCAGGCGGCCCGCCGCCCCGATTTCAGCCGCCGGCCATTGTTCCTTTCGTGATGCAGGAGACTCTCGGGAGCGGAGCGGCGATCGAGACAGGGAGCTCCGACGTGGGCACCCCGGCGCGGCGATCGCCGGTGATTCCGGCAGCGCTGGTCATCCCCAGCGGCTTCGGCGTGCTGCATCAGTTTTTCGGCGTGCTGCTCAACGTCGGCAACAACGCGCCGGCCGGCTCGGGGATCACCATCGACGCCATCACCGCGACGATGAGCACTCCGATCGGATTGCGCGTGGTGAAGGTCAACCCGGCGGTGAGCATTGGACAGCCAGTCCCCATCCGCGATGGCCAGACCAACGCGCTGTTTCTCGCCGCGCAGGCGCAGGGCTCCGCCGACTGGAGCCTCGAGGCCATGCGCACCGGAACGCACACCGTCGACGTGGACATCCGGGCCACCTACAGACAGAACGGGCAGGCCGACATCGCGCTCAAAGGTCGCGTCAGCACCACCATCGTGGTCAGCGATCCGCGGTTCCAGATCAACTTCGTGCATCCCGACACGGTGCGGGCCAGCGAGACCTACACCGCCTACGCATTCATCACCAACACCTCGTCCAGCCGGCAGACCGTGAAGCTCGATGGCTCAGCGATCCCTTCGTGCGCGAATGGATTCAGCAACAACGTCTGCCGCGTCGATGGCGATGCGATCCGGGAGCTGACGTTCGATCCCGGCCAGACCATCGCCGTGCCCTCGCGTTTGCGATCGTCGCAGACCGGTCACATCTACGCGGCGGCGGCGAATGCGCCCGACGGAGTGACGGCCAGCGTGACTCTGGAGATGGGCGTGAGCACCAGCGGCATCCCGCTCTCTCCCGCCACGCTGGTCCTGCCGTGGTACGCGCAATACCTCAGCGCTTCGCTGGTCGACGCGCAGATGGGATTTCTCGGATTGAGTTACAGCCTGGCGGTGGCCCCCATGAATGCGAAGACGGCACTCCTGCCGAGGGTGATCCGGTCGGATGTGGAGTCCCGGGCCCAGGCGATCGCCCGTGCCGGCCAGCGGATCTTCATCAGCCGGAAGAACCCCGCCGTCGATGATCCCGCCGAGGATCGCCAGGCCGTCGAGCATCTGGCCCTCGACCTCCTCGGCAACGTCGAGCGAGTCGACCAGCTAGCCGACCAGTTGACCAGGGCGCCCGACCTTCAGGAGCTCGACGCGCTACGCCGGCTCGAACAGAGCGGGCGGGAGTCCGCGGCGGCGGTGGCTCGGGAGCTGGAGCGCGTCGGGCTGAACGCGGGGACCAGTGCCTCGCGCTTCGTGAGTGAGTTTGCCGCGAGCACCTCGCATCGCGCGCCCTACCTGCTCGTGCTCGCGCATGGGACGCCGGTCGCCGGAGTCA
>JBKJQB010000077.1:0-12473 GCA_046594105.1 Thermoanaerobaculia bacterium | reverse complement strand
CTGAAGTCGTACCGGCTGCGTCCGATCCTCTTGAACGGTGACCGAACCGGCATGGCTCATTCGATCGAAAGCAGACTTCCGTACCTTGATCACCGGGTCGTCGAGTTCGCCTTGTCGCTTCCTGCCGCGGTCAAGGTCGGCTTTGGGGAGCGTAAGAGGGTCCTGCGGGAGGTGGCGAAGTCACGCATCCCCCAGTCGATGCTCGACCGCACTGACAAGATGGGATTCGTGACGCCGGAGCCGCTCTGGCTGCGGCGGGAGCTTCGGGATGATGTTCGCGCTGCCGTTTCGCGCCTCGACGATGTACCTTACATTGATCGGGCCCGTGCACGCGCATTCGTGGAGGCGTTCGAGGCTGGCGAGCATGACGATTTTCGGGCAGTGTGGCGTTTGTACGCGTTGCCGGCATGGCTCGAAGAATTTGGATTGATGGGAGGGGCGTCGAATGGCTGAAGCGAAGCGAGCTGGACGGATCGTTCTCTGCGCAGCGGGTGGCTACCAGAGCTTCATGTTGCCGGCATTCATCATGTCGCTGCTCCAGCACTTCGCCGAGGACGTGCAGGTCGTTCTCTCCCGCGCAGCTTCGAAACTAGTCTCGGTTTACTCGGTAGAAGCGGCCAGCCGGCACAAGGCGTATGTGGAGATCGACGACCAGGGCCCGGATGTTTTTGTGCCGCACATTGAGCTTGGTCGTGGTGTGGATCTCGTCCTGGTCTACCCAGCCACCGTCAACATCATCGGCAAGGTGGCTCACGGGATCGCCGATGAACTGATCGCGGCCCTGATCCTGGCAACAGAGGCACCCGTCCTCTTCGTGCCGATCGCCAACGACGCGATGTGGAGGCAGCCGGCCGTGCAGCGGAATCTCGAGATCCTCAGATCGGATGGTTACGCCGTTCTGGTACCGGTGCAGGCCTACGAGGTGGCCACTCGCGAAGGGGTCGATGCGCAAGGACCTTTTCCGATGCCTGCGTTGCTGGCCCAGATGGGAGCCGCGGTTGCCTCCGGATCGAAATTCGGGAGGGCAAACCGGATCAAGGATGCACGTTGACGAGACGGGACCTCGCCGCTAAGCTTCTGGAAGCGGTTCGAGGGCGAAGGCATGTACCAGCGCAATCCTGAGATCGAGGCAGCTCCTCTGCAATCAGAGGTCATGTTGTTCAACCCGAAATCCTCCCAGTTCTACATGCTGAACCCCACCATGTCCTTCATCTGGAGGCAGTGCGAGCATCCGGAGTCTCTCGATTCGCTGGTCAACGACCTCACGCTGGAGTTCGATGGGGCAGATGCTCCGGAGGTCGCTGCGGACGTCCAGAAGGCAATTGGAGAGTTGCTCTCGCTGGGCCTGCTTGTTGACGCCCGGGTCGCCGCGACATAAACTAAGCGAACACTGACAGCGAAAACAACGCAATCATAGGAAGAAGGGGAGACCATGGATAAGAACGTACCTGCCCCGGCACCGGAAACCAAAGTCACCGATCGCCCTCGCTATGAGGCTCCGCACCTCGAGGTGATGACCGAGCGCCAGATCCTGAACACCTTCCAGATTACCCAGTCGATGATGGGATGGTGGACCACGGGCGGCTGCTGATCAGCCGTCGCCGAGGGTGCCATTGAGCCTCTCGGGAGCTCCGCTTCACGAAAGAATCCTGGATCTGGCCGCGCGGCCGGTCCGGGATTTTTCTTTCCAACGCTTCCGCCTCGGTGGCGTCGAGTTGGAGCTTTACAGCGATGACGAACTGCTCAGCAGCGAGATCGCGAAAACGCTAGGTCCTCCGGATGTAGCAGACGGTCCCCCGGTTTCGACGAGAGCGATCGTTCACGCCTTCGCAGGCGGATCCGATTTTAGCTACGGACTGCTTCGTATTGATGCCGACCCCGCGGCACTCACTCCTGATGACCTGATTCTCGGCCTTGAATCCAACGATTTTCCCTTCCGTCGATGCGCGACCCCCGAGCCGGGGTGGATTGGTTTCTCCTACCTCGATGATCGGGAGCCGCTCTTCTGGTTCCGCGGCGTCGATTGCATCTTTCACAAGCGTGACCGCTGGCGTGCCGCAATCGGATTTCTTCTGCTTCATAGAATCTATCGTCTCCGCCCGGATGCGATTTTTTTTCATGCGGCCACGGTGGCGGTATCCGACGGCGGGGTGATGTTCGTCGGTCCCAAGGGTGCCGGCAAATCCACCACCTCGCTGGCCCTCGCGGCGCGCGGGTTTCCGCTGCTGGGTGACGAGACGGCCTGCTATGTACCGGCCACCGGAACGCTCGAGCCGTTTCTCCGCCCGGTGGGGATCAAGCCGGGGCCGCGATCGCGGGTGGTCCACGAGAAATTGATCGAAGCGGGACTGGAACCGGGGGACCAGATCGTCCGGGTCGACGTAGGCAAGTTCCTGGCGATGAGCCGCGCACACCCGGTGCCCCTCCGCGCGATCGTGTTTCTGGATGGGTTTGCAGCGGAGCCTCAGTTGAGGGAGATCGTGGGTGGCAGAAAGGAGTTGGCAGCGCTGCAACCCGTGGTGAGCTCACTGGTCAGTGCGCCGCGCACCACTCGTGTTTTCCAGATGGCCCGGATGCTTTCTTCCGCTATGATCTTCCGACTCCGTCCAGGGGATCCCGATCAGACCTCGTCGCTCGTCGCGAGCGTCATGGAAAACAGATTCGTATGAATGTTCGTGAGAAAGCCGATGCCATCGGCACCTTCCGCTTCATCGAGGTGCGGCTGATGGAAACCGCTGCGTTCTGGACCCCACTCACGCCGGAGATGGAAGTGAAGGTGCTCTTCGGCCGTCACATCTGGAACTTCGCGCAGCATGCCGACTGGCTGGGCAAGCGAACGTTCGAGTTGCGACAGCCGGAGCATTACACTCGAACTCCTGCCGGCGATTACCTCGCTTTGCTCAACAACCTGAAGGAAGCTTTAACGACAGCCGATCGGCTGGGGCTCCTGTACGACGTGGTCATGCCCGGGCTGATCCGTCGGTATCAGGCATACCTTGAGGCAACGGACCATCTTCTGGATGAGCCTTCGGTGGTGATCATCGAACGCATCCTCCGCGAGTTGGAGCGTCAGCGCCAGGAGGCAAATCAGCTCCGAGGCGCGATCGGTGTGACGATGACGAAAATCGACGCCTTCGCTGGGCGTGAGAGTGCGATTCCATCGGTTGTCGCGTGATTCATGGGAGGACGGCTTGGACATCGGATACGTCGACCTGAAGGGCTTGCAGCTACGCGCGGAACCGGCCCGCGATGCGTGCTTTCGTGTCGTGAACAGCGACAGCGAAATGCACGAGTACGAGGGGACGTCCGAGGTTGCCCGGCGCGAAACCGTCCACCGTCACATGAGCAACGAGATCACCAGTCTCGACATCGCGGCACAATGTCTCGTCGACTTTCCTGACGCTCCGTGGGCGTTGCGAATGGAACTGGCGCGTCAGAGTTGGGACGAGTCACGTCACGTCTCGGCGTTGCATCGCAGGCTGGTGCAGATGGGCGGAGCAAAGGGAGAGTTTCCCATCTCGGTTTTCGAGTGGTGTGTCACTTCGGCCATCGACAACATGGCGGGACGACTGGCAACCCAGAATCGGACATTCGAGGCGGGGGCGATGGATGTGGTCGGCGCCCTGGCCCGTAGTTTCCGCGACTTAGGAGACCACGAAACTGCCGCCGTGCTCGATGCGATCCTGGCCGACGAGATCCAGCACGTGAGGTTCGCCAATCGCTGGATCAGGAAGCTCGCCGAAGACGACCGCCGCGTACTGCTGAAAGTGGCGATGGCCATTCGCTTTCTCGCCGATGCGAACCAGCGACTGGTATGGCGCGAGGGGGATCAGAACGCCGTGGGCAAGGTCTTTTCTTCTCCGGGGACGAGCGTTCCCGCCGTCAACGTCGAGGACCGCAAACTCGCCGACTTTTCCGAAGAGGAGATCGCCGTCATCCTGAAACAGGCGGGGTTTCGATCGCTGTTGCCGGAACCCGCTGGCGAGGCTGCGCGGTGACGAAGCTTGACCCCGCGCTGTTCGCGGAGGCGCCGGTTCGCGACCCACGATTCCAGGTCGTCGAGGTCTGGTCGGAGATGGAGAACCTGTACGAGGACGACGGTCTCATGAAACGCGAGTTCCTGCACCGGCAGATGCACGAAGAAGTCAACGGTGTGGAGATCGCGGCGCGGAACATCGCGGATTTTCCGGATGCGGACTGGGACCTGCGAATGGCCATTGCCCGCCAATGCGCCGACGAGTCGCGACACGTCGAGATGTTCCGGCGAGCCTATGAGGCACGAGGTGGCGTGGTCGGAGCGCATCCGGTGCTTTGTTTTGAATACAGGATGGTAATGAGGATCGACACGTTGGTCGGTCGTCTGGCAGTCCAGAACCGCAGTTTCGAAGCAGCGGGGATCCAGGCTATCGGCGAAGGGTTGGAGGCGGTCCGGGATGCTGGCGAGCACGACCTGGTCGCCCTGTTCGACGCACAGCTGGCGGATGAGATTCAGCATGTGCGGTACGCCAACCGCTGGATCGAGAAACTGGTGCAGCGAAACGGCCGTGTCGCCCTCGACGTTGTGCGCGGCGTCACGCAGGCCAATGCCGCGTTCAAGCTGATCGCTGGCGATGCCATTATCCCGATGACCCTCGACGAAAGCGTGATGCGGGAGACGGGCCTTCTCGAGGGGTCTGTCGGGGACTGAAGCGCCGCATGGAGCGGCTCACGCCGCAGCAGCTGGCCGCGGTCGCGGACATCTGGACGCGCAGCGGCAATCAGCTGGAGACGAGCTTTGGCGGCACCAGTATGTTGCCCGCCATCCGGCCAGGCCAACGTGTGGTGATCGATTGCCGCCACGATGCGAGCGACAGCGGTGCGAAGGTCGGTGACGTGATCGCATTTCTTTCCGGCGGACAGGTGATCGTTCATCGCGTAGCCGGCATTCGTCGTGGTTGGATTCTGCCGCGCGGCGATGCGAACCTGCTCCCTGACGAGCCGCTCGAAGGAAGTGGCGCGATCATCGGAAGGATCGTTCAGGTCGAGGGTGAGGCTGGCGCGTTCGGCGAGGTACCGCCGGCCCCGCGGGGGCCTCTTCGCGCGATGGTGTCGCGCGTCGCCGTCAGTTTGCTGGCGATCCATCCTCACGCTGCGCGAAAACTGCTCCACGCGCTGATCACGTTGCGACGTTACTCGACTGCGGCGACGATGCTGCTGCTTCGCCGCGGACGCCCACCGCAGTAATCGCCCGGCGGCCGGGCTTTCGAACGGGCCAGTCGACGAAGAGCAGCAGCAACGGCAGGCTCGGAAACCAGATGTTCATGGTGAGGGCAATCCCGATGTGGCCCAGCACCGCCGCGGGAAGAAAAAGCAATCGCGCGCGCCGGGAGAACGCTGCCAGCGGTGATAGCGCTTCGACTAGCAGCGTGCCGATTGCGATTGCCCATGAAATCGTGGAGTGGCTGGCGACGGTCTGTGCCAGTGGTGCTTCTCCGAATCGCATGTTGATGATCGTCCAGCGCGAAATGTTCGTCGCGGTGAACCAGAGCGGACCGCTGAAGCGCAGCTTCGCCAGAAACGCGCAGAAGTAATTGAGCGACATCAGCAGCCGGATCAGAGTGACCGGCCACCCGAATTCCCAGGAAGGATCTTCGGCTTTCCGAGGCTGCCTGGCAAAGGCCAGGATGAGGAGGCCGAGACAGGGGACCGTCAGCCCGCCGAAGAAGGTATGCGGCGTCCCCGCGATGAGCTCTTCGAATGGGGCGAAGTGATAAAGCAGGAGGCCTGAAGCAGCACACGCGACGCGTGAAAAAATACCCGTCCCTGCAAAGACGAGCATCAGGTGGAGCAATGCAAAGAGCGGCCATTCCATCGATGCGGGAACGATCCCCACTCCGAATCGCGCCAGCTCCGCATGCGAGATGCCGGCGAAGAAGGGTGCCGGCCACCTGACCACGTCGGGGATGTCGGGACGGGACAGCAACACCCAGAGTGCGTGCGCGGAGAGGATCGCTCGGAATGTGCGGACCAGAGACGGCGACTCCGGCCGGAACCACAGACTGTCCCAGGCGTCCGTGAGCTTCACCGGCTCTGCTCCGCGATCAGCCGTCGTTCGAGAGGACCCCCGTGATCGAGAAGGTCCTCGGGAACTCCGCAGGTGCGGTAGATGCGCAGTGCGATATACGGAGTCGAAGGGACCTCGCGATGTCGCGGCAGGAGCCACCAGTATCGATCCCAGCCGCCGCGCAGGAGACGCTCGAACCCGACGCGCTTCGTTGCATGCAGCGAAGCGCGACCCGATTCCGCTCGGTCAACCAGAAAACGCATCGCTTCGCGCTGCTGCGGCTTCGTGAGTGCCGGATAGGTCAGCTCGCCCCATGTCTGCACGATCGAAAGGTAGACCGGCGAGAACGACAGCGGGTCCACCGGCCACTCTCTCCCGCCGCTGTCGACACCATAGAAATCAAGCGTGCAGACCGGTACGCGCGGCCTGGGGCGAAAAGCGGCGAGGGTGTAAGAAGTGAATGGCCAGGCGTCAATCTGCGTAACGCCGACAAAACCGCTCACCAGCAGCACCTGCGCGATCAGAAGCGAGACGGTGCGGCTCCGGGAATCCGGGGTGCGTGCTCCCGCGATGCGAATGCCGAGGAACAGGAAGAGCGCGAAGGCGAGAAACTTCGGCAGCTCAACGTACGCAGTATTCATGAGGGATCAGTCGGTCATGGGCGCGCGTCGAGAACGAGATGGTAACCATCCTCGCGCCGCCTGATTCGCGTGAAGCCGGCTTCGTCGAGGACGTGGCGAATGAGCGCTTCTCCCGCCAGCGGCCCGAGGCTGTCCGGCGATGAGGAGGGGAAACAGAAGAGCAGGTCGGTGGCCGCAATCAGTCGCATGGCGGTGGAGCCCGGGTCCGCCAGCGGCTCTACGATGATCCAGGCTCCATCGGCATTCAACGACTGGCGTACGCGCCGCGCCATGACGTTGGGTGCGGACATTTCATGAAACGATTCGAGGGTGAGAACCATGTCGAAGGCAGCGTCGGTCCACTCCGTTTCGAAACGGACGCTCGAGCCGGCGCGACGGGCGTGGGCGATGGCCGTTGCGTCAGGATCGATCCCGACAACCGTCGCGGAGGGGTAGCGTCGGGCCAGCTCGATGCCCGCCGCACCGCGTCCACATCCGAGATCGAGCACGCGTGCTCCCGCGCCGAGTTTCGTTCTCAGGCCGTCGTCGAGCCACCGATCGAGCAGCCCCGTCGCTTTCGCCCGTGCGAGCGTGTTCATCGCCGAGGGAACATCGCCGTGCGTCTGCCCGGCCAGACCGACCGCGAGCTCGAACGCGGCCGGAAGAAAACCGATGGTGTGTTCATCGGTGAACGCCGCGGACTGCTCCTCACTCAAAGAAAATTTGTCTTCGCCTACGGTCACATACCCGGCAGCGATTTGATTGGCAAGCCAGCTCGCGACGAATCGGAAGTCGCTGCTTGTCCGCTCTGCAAGCTCCGCAGCGCTGAGCGGCTCTCGAGCCAGCTCATGATAGAAGCCGCGGCGAGCGCCGAGGACGACGAGTGCGGCCGTCTCCGTTGCCGCCACATCGTAATACGCCCTCGCGAGAAACACCTGCAGGCGCGCCTGACTCACGGTCATCGCGCAGCGGCCTCGGAAACAATCACCTCGACACGGGGCGGCCTGCGGCGCCGCACAAGAGTGACAAACGGTCCGAAGAGCTGCCTGAAGAATCCTGCCGGCACCTCGTCGGGTACACCGTACGCCGCCGGGGCACCGTCCTGAACCAGAGCCGTACCGAACAAGTAGTCCCAGACACTGTATTGCTGGCCGAAGTTCCGGCCGAAATGCGCGGAGTCTGCCGAATGGTGGAAGCGGTGGAACTGGGGGCTGACGAAGAAAAAGCCGAGCGGTCCGTATGTCCACGCAAGGTCAGCGTGCGCGAGGCCGTCGAGCGCGGTCTGGACCAGGATGACGGTGAGCCAGATCTCGGTGGAGCTTCCGAGCAGGAAGACAGGCAACATCATCATCAGGCTGCGCAGGACCACGTCGACGATGTGAAAGCGGAAGTTCGTCAGCGGGGTGAGCTCCTTCTGCGAATGGTGGATCTGGTGAAAATGCCAGAGCAGGGGCACCGCGTGAGCGGCGCGGTGCCACCAGTACGCGATGAAATCGAGAGCGATGGTAAGAATGACGAAGTGCGCGATGACGGGCAGGTGTACCCGCGTTCCAATCTGCAGCCACGGAGCGTGTGTGGCCACGAGATGATTCATCGCGCCATAGAGACGACTGCCGATGAGGATGGAATACAGGCCGGAGATGTAGAAGAAGGCGTAGGCACCATCGGTGCCGGCTCCCGCGGCCATGGGGCGCAGACGGTGACGCCGGATGACCACGGTGATCGCGAGAGCGACCAGGAGGCCGGTGAGGGTGGCCAGCGTATCCGGCCGCGACCAGAGCTCGATCGCCTGATGGACGACGAAGTTCAGGAGCTCGATGATCTGGACCATGGGGGGATTGTACGTTCGGACCTCAGCCCTCGCCAGTCCACGAAGATGAGGAGAAGGGCCAGCTCAGGGAACTCGATTCGGAAGATGAGCGCATTGAGGACGTGAAACAAGACGGCAACTGGAACCAGAATCAGGCGTGCCGTCCGTGAGAACAGCACCACCGGGAACAGCAGCTCGAAGGCGATGCCCGCCGACGCGAGGGAGACGCATAAGAAGGGGGATCCGGCGATGAAGTGTCCGTAGGGGGTGGTGGTCCGATCGCCGAGAACCTGGCCGAGTGCGAGGATGTAGAGGCGGATGTTGCGCGCGTCCAGCCAGCTCACACCCGACGTGATGAGCTTCGAGTACGCGGCGAACGCGTACATGCCACAGAAAACGCACTGCAGCAATGCCAGCGGCCAGCGGTGCTCCCAGGAGCGATCCTCGCCGCGCAACGCCCCGCCGGAACGCGAAACACCGACGAAGAGCAAGCCGAACAACGTCAGTGTGAAGCCGAGAAGATAGGGGCTGCCGCTGCTGAAGACTCTCTCGAGGGGAGCGAAGTGGTAAAGAAGTAACGCGCTGCCGAGCGCCGCCCATCTCGTAAGGATGCCCAGCAGCGTAGCCAGGAGCAGGACGTGAAGTGCGATCCACAGCACCTGTTCGACCGGCGCGTCGAAAAGCATGCCGAAGCGGATCCGCCTCTCCGGCAGAACCGTATTCCACATCACCCCGGGAAGCGAAAACAGGTCGGGCAATCCAGGTCGCGACAGCACGATCCACAACGCGTTGACAGCGAGGATGATGCGGGCGACACCGAGGTTTCGCGGAGTCTCGGGTGTGAAGAAGAGTCGCTCGAGGGCCGTTCTCATGGCAGGCGCTCCGGCATCGATGCGCGTTGAATTGCCTGACCACCCAGCCGCTCCCGCTCCTCGATGTTCCAATGCAGACGGACGATCGAGATCGACACGAACGGTGTCTGCGGAACGTCAGTCACCGAGAGCCACAAACGTCGTTGCCGGAAGTGAAACGGTGCTGACGCTGCCCCGATGAATCGGTCATTGGGAGGGAACGCGCCGCCCAGAAAGTCCTGCCGTCCGCGCTCGGCACGCCCGAGAAGGTGTCCCGCTACGGAAGAGGGGAGGCCGTGTGTGAGGACCCAGACACCGAACTCCTCGGGTGCGAGCGGCTGCAGAACGCGAGGATCGACGGTCCAGACTCGACCAGTCCCGTCCGTCGCTTCGATCTCCCAGGAGTTGATCTCCTCGCCTCGCATGGTATGGACGAGAGCCCAGTTGGCGAACGGCCACGCGTCGATCTGTGACAGCCCGGCCGCCGCGGACATGATCCCGACGTAGCCGATCACGAGCAGGGCACGACGTCGGCGTCGTTCAGGCGGAGCGACGAGATACGCGATCCCGAACGCGACCAGCCCGGCGAACATGCCGAGGCGGAGCAACTCCACCACCGGCTCGAGCCACCTCAAGCCGCGCAGGAAACCGATCACGCGACTTCGGCCCGGGGATGTTCGTAGCGTGTGAGGTACGGGCCGATCGAATTGCGCACCGTCCGGTCGCGGAAGGCCCAGAAGAGCGCGTCGAGATAGAAGTGTTCGAACGCCAGCAGAAGGTACAGCGACTCGAAGATCGTCGGCTGCCCGACGTGCCGCAGGATGACGCTTGCTGCGGCGAATGAGACTCCGATTCCAGCGAGCACCACGAGGAGCAGCGGTGTGTTCGCGCTGATCTTCTGCAGAACCCTCTGCGAGGGCGAGCCCTCCGCTCCACTACGGAAGCGTCGCCGGTGGAGCAGCCAGACCAGCCCGAGATACTGGAGGTAGTGAGGCAGCAGCATCACCGCGGTAGCGAGAGAGGAGTCGTGCAGAAACAGATAGGGCGTAAAGATGACGAAGCTCGTCACTGCAAACAGTGCCTCCGGAAGACCCACCGGCTCTTTACGCTGCATCAGCGTGGTCACCATCCGGATGACCGCCGCCCCGGCGATCACTCCCAGAGCCACTTTGGTCAGGCTGATCGCGCGCGGAGAGATGTCGTTCAACAGCGGTCCCCACTGTGGATGCGAGTCGATGTTCCAGAAGGCGAGAAAGAAACTACCGGCAAGGATGGCCGCGTTGGTGACGTCTTTCTGCACGGGATCGAAGACGCCGGCGCGGTGCCTGTAGATGGACAGAATCCCGCAGCTTTGCCGTCCGACGTGAAAGATGTTCCACGCAAACAGCACCAGCTGCATCACTCGGGGGACGTGAAAGTAGAAAAGGGCCCAATAGGTGACGGCGATGATCACAGGCCCCGCAAAAAACGCCACCCACCGCGTGGCGTGTCGCGTCTTGTTCTCGTCCCAGAAGAAAAAGGCAAAGGTCGAAACGTAGTGGGGGAACGACAGCATGAAGAACAGGAGGGCGAATCGGGGCGAGATGAAAAATGCCGGTAGCACGATCGGCAGGATGGCGATCGGGGAGAGGATGAAGAAGAGGAAATCGAACGAGGGGGTCTCGATCCAAACGCGCTGCGCATGTGGCAGCGCCACCTGAAGAGGCAGCGACTGGGTGTCGGCGGTCATGACCGGATGGGTTTTGTTTTAGTGGAATCGCGATAGCGTGTCAAACGCCCCCGAAGTGCAGCCAGCCGGCGTATCGGGGAGATCGCTCGGACATCGACCGTGCCGTCGACGCAGAAAATTGTGGCACCCCGCAGGTGACGTGCGACCGTGCCCGGAACCCGGCCGTGTTCGCCCTCGGTGAAGTGAATCGCTTCTCCCACCGGGATGCGCTCACCGCGATGGTCCGTCAGCAGGTGCCCATGCGTGGTCCCGACGCCTCGCAGGAAATGCCAGACGCGCTCTGCGGGCCAGATCTGCCAGTCGATCCGCCAGGCGCCCAGCCTCGGCAATGGTTCCATGGTCGCAAGGGACTCCTCCTGCGCTCGCGATTGGATCGGGCTCCCCAGAACACTTGCCAGCAGCACGGCTCCGCGCCGAGCAAGCTGCTCGGACAGCTCGTTTGAGCGTATTCCTCGGGGCAGGGCCATCTGATCCTGGGCCACGATGGCGCCGCTGTCGGTCCCCTCATCCACCAAATGCACCGTGACACCGCATTCGCGATCGTCGCAAAAATACGTCCAGAAAAGCGGGTCGCCCCCTCGATGCCGGGGCAGGAGCGACGGGTGCACGTTGAAGACGGCGCGCGCTTTCGCGCGGACCTCCTCCTTCAAGAGGTAGGGGAAGGCAGCGACGCAGAAAGCATCGGCCATCACACCGGTCAGGTCAGCCTCGCCGCGAAACCTGATCAGCGGAAGTCGAAGCCGGCGGACGGCCGAACGGAAATCGCGTCCAGCCCACCAGATCAGCACACTTCGTACAAGTCGTTGCCATCCTGTTCCGCGCGCTGCCGGCACCACGACCGCCCGGACGAGCCTGTGCTTCACCAACTCTTCGAGGATGACCTCGGAGTACCGGCTTCCTGAAGCGAAAAGGACAACGTTCATCAGAATTGAAAATAGATGAAAGGTACCTGCGCGGCCGGCCACAGGATGACGAAGAGGAATCCGGCCACCGTCGCCATGCCCATTGCAAGCGGCCAGGGCAGCCGGCCGATTCTCTCATCCAGGTCGCCATGGAAATGCGACCAGAGGTGAATGGTGAAGAACGCCATGAGCAAGGCGACGGTAGAGACAAAGAAAATCGAGTTGAGGCCCATATTGAAGACGGCGACGTCGAAATCAAACAGGACGAACTTGCGCAAGGCAACCCACATGGTGTTGGGGTTTGCAGCGCGGAACGGTATCCAGCTGAGCAGCAGGGCGTATTGCATTGCCAACCAGGCCACCACCGTCTTGATGCGCGAGGGCGCGCCAGTTCGGTGTCGGACGATCTGATGCCCGGCGAGAAGAAGGCCGTGGAAGCCACCCCAGATCACAAAATTCCAGCTCGCGCCGTGCCAGAGACCGCCCAGAAGCATCGTGATCATGAGGTTCCGGAAAGT